>JBOHZD010000055.1:0-3004 GCA_050738315.1 Woeseiaceae bacterium | reverse complement strand
ACAGGTGATCGAGCTGCGCTTCTTTGCCGGGCTGTCGGTCGAGGACACGGCGCGCCTGCTCGACGTGTCCGAACGGACGGTCAAGCGCGACTGGCGGGTCGCTCGCGCATTCCTGCACCGGGAGCTGGAGACCGCATAGCGAGCGCTTGCTCGCCGTGTTCCGGACGGGCGGCCGCATGGAGGCTATTGCCGTGCCGTGGCCGGAGGCGCCTGTCGCAGGCGTGTCACGGTCAGGCTGAGCTCCAGCTGGTTGTTGTTCTCGTCCGTCTCCGCGATGGCACCGTGGGTATCCAGCCCGCAGCGGAACATCACCTGACCTGCCTCGGTGGGCGTGAAACGATGCACGAGCCCCCTGGGCGTGGACACGCCACGCATGCTGACGAGCCGGTTGTCGCCGGCAACGCTCTGCACGGGACGCCCGTCCTGTTCGATGACCGCCTGCCACTCGTCCAGCACTACCGGTTCGCCGTTCGGCGAGTCCATGCTCGCGACGTAGCTGCAGTCGACGATCAGCGGCTGACCGACGGGGCTGGTGGTGATGACCGCTGCTTCGCGGACGCGGGCGGTACTGTCCGTGCGCCTGATTCCAGCGAAGTGCGTGAACCGGATGTCCAGCGTCGGCGGAGCGCCACGCGCGGCCGCCGCGTCGCGCGGCGTGACCGCGACGATCCGGGGGCCGCGAAGCTCGCGCGCAGGGCGGGTGGCGGGAACGTCCACCGTGCGCAGGAGGCGCTTGCCCTCGTCGGGCACCTCGTCGCTCGTGCGGGCGCAGCCGAGCTCAACGGGACCGGGTGCTAACAGCTTGCCGTACCAGGTCCGTGTCACCCGGCCCGCCGCGTCGGCCGGTCCGGGGCCCACCGCTTCCTCGAGCAAGCGGCCGCCTTCGAGGAAGCCGATCGTCCAGGCCGCGTCGGGATTCAGGGCACGCACCGGTGCATGCTCGTAGATGCAGCGCACCGCGACCATGCCGCCAACCGACGGGGCGTCGGCGCGCACCCACTCCCTGCCTCTGCGGTCGTAGAAATCGATCTCGACGTCGATAATGCGCGAGAAGTCATTGTGCGGAAACGGTACGGCCGGTGTGGCCACGGAATGGGCGTTTACAGGCGCATTCGTCATTGGACCGTCGTAACAGGGCGCGTCGGCGCCGTCCTTATTGCCGTCCGGCACGCAGGTCGGCAGCGCCGCAGCGAGCTCCTGGTTCGCCGCTTCCGCCGCACAGTGGAGACGCAAGGGGTCCCATTCGTTTTCCGCCGAGCGGCAATACGCCTTGGTGTGCATCGCAACCCCGCTCGTTACCCCGGTCTCGGGGTCGACCGACCCCATTCCGGTCGACACGACGTTCAGCTTCTTGACGATCGATGCTGCTTCCGCCTTCGCGGCGGCGAACGCGGGATCGTAGTTCAGCAGGCACGCAACACTGGATGGATTGTGGGCGCCGACCGTCAGCGCATCGACGAGGCTCTCGCACATCGTCTGCTTCCACGGACGGTCGCACTGGACGTCGAAGAGCTTGTAGTTATTGAACGGCTTTTGCACTGTGCGGCAGCGTTTCCCGCCGAGCTCGCCGACGATCTCCTCGGCCAACTCCGGATCGGCGGCATAGCCGTCTACCCAGCAGAGACTTTCCGTCTGCGATTCGCCGGCTGGATACAGCGCCTCGCAGGCGCGGAAAGCGTCATAGGTCTGGCAGCGAAAGTGCCTGCCGGGGCTGGTGGGAGCCGGTAGCTTCGAGCAGCCGAGCGACGTCAACTGACCCTCGAGCGCGTCAATCTTCGTCTTCTCGGCGAGGAGCGCGTCGCCGAGCATTTTGGCAGACTGCAGGCACGCCCAGGCCACCGCCGTGCCCATCGTCGCCTTGTCGGCATTGTGCACGATGTCCGGTATCGCCGGCATCGGCAGTGGCTGCCGGTCATTGCACTCCTGCCACAGGTTCTTGAAGGGCGCGTCCGATTTCAGCAAGTACATAGCGAGTTGATACTGATGAATGCCGTTGAAACCGCCGGCATACTGCGCGTACTCGCCCAGCTTGGCGTAGTATGCCGCCGCCCAGCCCTGCACATTCGGCGATGCCCAGCCCTGGAAGAAAGCGGCGGGGAATGCCTGCCAGACCTTCGTGGCCTCGTCGACTTCCTGCAGGAAACGCTGCTTCATGATGCCGCAGACCTTGTCCGCGTTGGACTCGCTCATCTTGTGTGAATCGAAATACTCGCTGCAGGACGTGCTGCTCGAGGCGTACTTCCCGGCGTAGAGATAGAAGGCATCGCCGGTGTGCAGCTTCCCGACGACGGTATAGTGAAGCCACGCGCGCCAGTATTTGAGATAGTACTGCTCGACCGGCATGTGCTGGGTCTGTCCGGCGATGTCCTCGGCAAGACTGCCGAGCGCGCCCACCGCAGCCCCCACACCTTTTGCGACGCCGGCCACGATCTCGCCAAGAACGCCGCACAGCTCGCTCGCGCCCGGGGCACTGGGCAGGAGGTCACAGGCATACTCCACGCCGATGGCGCTCACCAGCTTCAGCACGTCGCCATCCATGACCGCTTCGTAGGCGGAGGTAATGACCGGCTCCGCAACGTCGAAAATTTCTCCGCAGAACAGGTCTTTCACGGCTCCGCCCGGGACGAGGCTGCAGACGACCTGTTCACCTGCAAGCAGGAACACGTCGAGCCAGTCATTGGCCTTGACGGCGTGGAAGACGTCGACGACCTTCTGGATCTTCGGATCGTTCGGCACGAATCCCTGTGCCTGCCCCGCGGCGAACGCGGCACAGACTTCGACCGATTTGCCGTCGATGAGGCACTGGATCATCGGCTTCGCCTCGACGACCGCGGGATCGACTACGCCGGCCGTGCTCAGGATGCTCAGCACGTCGCCGAGTGTATCGGCCCGTGCCGATCCCGAGTGCAGGCCTGCCCACGTGACGATCGCGATCGCGATCAGCAACCTGGTATGACTGCGCACGGACAGTATGATTTTCATGGAGGCGATCAGTAACAATAAG
>JBOHZD010000054.1:0-9389 GCA_050738315.1 Woeseiaceae bacterium | reverse complement strand
GTGCTGACGCCGTGATGCCACAGAACTTCCATGCGATTCTCAATACCAGCCGTGCCGTTCGGAATCAGGCGGAAGTCGTCCTTGCCAGCTGCTTTCTGCCCGGCGCAGAAGCAGCAGTGATCGGTCGCCGTCGTCTGCAGATTGCCGGATTGCAGCCCATGCCATAGCGCTTTCTGGTGTTCCGGCGCGCGAAACGGCGGACTCATGACGTGCCCGGCCGCGAACTCGAAGTCTTCGTTGCGATAGACGGAATCATCGATCAACAAATGACCGGCAAGCACCTCGCCATACACTCTTTGTCCTTCGTTACGGGCGCGCGTGATCGCTTCCAGCGACTGCCGCGACGAAACGTGCACGAGATAGATCGGCACCCCCAGCACTTCCGCGATGCGAATGGCGCGATTCGCCGCTTCGCCTTCCACCTCCGGCGGACGCGACAGCGGATGTCCCTCGGGACCGGTGATGCCTAAATCGAAGATCTTCTGCTGCAGGCGAAATACCAGCTCGCCATTCTCCGCATGCACCGTCACGATGGCGCCGAGCTCCAGGGCTTTCGAAAAACTGTTCACCAGGATTTCGTCATCGGCCATGATCGCGCCTTTGTAGGCCATAAAATGCTTGAAGCTGTTCACACCGTGGTCGCGCACGAGCGTTTCCATGTCGCGTCCGACGGTCTCGTCCCACCAGGTAATCGCGACGTGGAAGGAATAATCGGCAACGGCTTTTTCTGCCCACTCGCGCCATTGCAGGAATGCTTCCATCACGTTCTGCTGCGGGTTGGGAATGACGAAGTCGATGATCATCGTCGTGCCGCCGGCGAGACCCGCGGCGGTGCCGGATTGGAAATCGTCGCTCGCCACCGTGCCCATGAACGGCAGTTGCATGTGCGTGTGCGGATCGATACCGCCAGGCATGACGTACTGCCCGCCCGCATCGACTTTCCTCGCGCCGGCAGGCGCATCGAGATTCTCGCCGATCGCCTGAATTTGGCCGTCGGCGCACAGCACGTCGGCTCGGTAACTGCGCTCCGCCGTAACGACGGTTCCGCCTTGAATCAGTACTGACATTTTATCTGCCTCGGCTCAAGATGTAATAGATCAGTCCCCCGAGCAACGAGCCCGTGAACCAGCCGTAATCGTAAAACCAGACGAGCTTGCCGGTCGTAATCGCGACCACGGTCAGGCCGACCGGCACCAGGAAGGCGACAAATCCACGCCCGTTCCAGGCCGGATAGACACCGCCCGTGCGGTATAGGTCCGGCAGCACGTACGATTGTTTCTTAATTAGAAAATAGTCGACAATCATGACCCCTGCAATCGGGCCTAGCAAACTGGAATACCCGAGCAGCCAGTTGGAATAGAGACTTTCGAGGCTCACGTCGGAGTCCAGCCAGCCCATTTTCTTGGTAAGTTCCCAGCCCATCAACAGGATGCCGATCAGCCCGGTGAGGATGACGCCTTTGCTCTGGTTGATGAATTTGGGCGCCACATTCTGGAAGTCGTTGGTCGGCGAGACGATGTTCGCGGCGGTGTTGGTCGAGATCGTTGCCACGATGATCATGAACATCGAGACGATGACCCAGAACGTGCTGTCGATCTTGCCGATCAGGGTGATCGGGTCCGACACGGCTTCACCGACGAGCTCCGCCGATGCAGAGGTCATTAAAACGCCTAAGCCCGCAAACAGAAACATCGTGACGGGAAGCCCGATGGCCTGGCCCCGGATCTGGCTTTTCTGCGAGTCGGCAAAGCGGCTGAAATCGGGAATGTTGAGAGACAGTGTCGCCCAGAAGCCGACCATGGCCGTCAAGCCGCTGAAAAAATACGGAAAGAGGGGCGCGCCTGCCGGCCGGGTCGGCGCCGATTGCAGCAGTTCCGTGACCGACGCTTTCGGCCAGGCCCACACGATCAGGCCGAGACCGACCGCGAGCAGCAACGGCGCCGCCAGCGCTTCCATGATCTTGATCGCCTCGGAGCCGCGGATGACGACCCACAGGTTCGCCGCCCAGAAAATGAAGAACCCGAACACTTCGCCTTTGCTGCCGAGCGCGGCCCAGCTGTCGAAAGCCGCGGATAGCAGCAGGTGCACGGCGATGCCGCCGAACATCGTCTGCACGCCGAACCAGCCGCACGCAACCAGTGCGCGAATGAGCGCAGGCGCGTTCGAACCCATGATGCCGAAGGACGAGCGCAACACGACCGGGAAGGGAATGCCGTATTGGGTGCCGGCGAACGCGTTCAAGGTCAACGGGATCAGGATGATGACGTTGGCGAGGAAAATCGTCCACAGCGCCTCGACGACCGACAAGCCGAAATAAACCGTCAATACGCCGCCCAAGGTATAGGTCGGCACGCAAATCGACATGCCGACCCACAGCGCGGCAATGTGCCATGTGTTCCAGGTGCGTTGATGAACCTTGGTCGGCGCGATGTCTTCGTTGTAGCGGGAGCTTGCGCGCAGATCGTCGCCGACTTCGAGCTCGAAGAATTCGCCCACCGCCACGGTGCGGCTGCGCGTATGAGGCATATCCATGCAGACCCCAGGCTCCGCTGCCAGATCAGTCGACGAGCGGCTCGTAGGTTTCCGGTCGACGGTCGCGGAAGAACTGCCAGGTATTGCGGACTTCGCGAATCATGCCGAGGTCGATCTCATGCACCAGCAGTTCGTCGTCACTGTCACTCGCCTGCGCTTCGATGGTGCCGCGGGGATTGACGATGTAGCTGGATCCGTAAAACTCGCCCATCGCATCGGCCCACGGCTGCTCGCGGCCGACGCGATTGATCGCGCCGATGAACACGCCGTTGGCCGCCGCCGATGCCGGTTGCTCCAGTTCCCACAGGTATTTGCTCAAGCCCGCTACGGTCGCCGACGGATTGACGATGTATTCCGCGCCGTTCAACGCCAGTGCGCGCCAGCCTTCCGGGAAGTGCCGGTCGTAGCAGATGTAGACGCCGAGGTTGACGTAGGCGGTTTCGAAAACCGGGTAGCCGGAATCACCGGGTTTGAAAAAGAACTTCTCGAAAAAGCCGGGATCGACGTGCGGGATGTGCGTTTTGCGGTATTTGCCGAGATAGCTGCCGTCCGCATCGATCACGGCCGCGGTGTTGTAGTACACGCCGGTCATCGCTTCTTCGTAGATGGGCACGACGATGACCATGTTGTGTTTCTTCGCATACTCCTGCATCAGGCGCGTGGTGTGTCCGTCCGGGATGCGTTCGGCCGCTCTGTACCATTTCCTGTCCTGGCTGGGGCAGAAGTAGGGTTGCGTGAAGACTTCCTGGAAACAAAGAACCTGCACGCCTTGTTTTCCGGCATCTTCGATGTGGGGGATGTGGGCTTCGATCATCGTATCGCGGATGCGATCGGGTTCCATGGACGTGTCGCCCTTGAATCCCATCTGGATCAGACCGCATTTGAGTTTTGGCATGGCGGGCCTCGTCGGGAGTTGATTGCAAGAATACGCTTTTTTCGGGCGGGGTTGGATCGTTTGGCGTCTTGGAGCCCGCCACGCGGGCGACCCGGGCTGCCAATGTGCTTATTCCACCGACGTCCACGAGCCGTGCATCGGATTCGGCAGGATGTACCAGCCGTTACCCCAGTAAGCCGCGTACTTTTCCATTTGCGCCTGACGTCCGGCGTGCGTGGCCGCGCTCGTGCAGGGCGTATGAATCCTCGCTCGCACACAGGCAATGAAATCGCCCAGATCGTCGCCGACCAGCATGATGACCCGGTATTGTTCCGCAATGAGATCGCGGCGCACTTCTTTCTCGCCCGTCCAACCCGGCTGTTCGTGGGCCAGCAGGACGTGCGCGGCATCGGCGGGAATGCCTGTCTCGACGAGATCATCGATCGTCACCTGCTGTTGTGGACACGGATCGTCCGTGTCCGATTTTGCTTCACACGGGCGGTTGGTTACAAAGAACACTTCCACGCCCGCGGCACGTGCGCGTTTGATGAACGCCGCCGCACCCGGGACCGGTCGCGCGTCATTCGCCGCGGCCCAGTCGTCGAGTTTGTGGTTTTTGAACGGTGGTTCGAGCGCGACCTGGAACTCGACATTACTGACGAGCGTTTCGTCGACGTCAAAGATGATCGCCGGCGGCAGGCCCTCCGCATCGGTCTGTCCGGGCAGTGCGCTCCAGAAGGTGTCTTCGGTCAGGCGCGGCAAGTCTTCCGAGGCTGCCGCATAAGCCTGCAGCGAGAGCGCGTGGTACTCGGCGGCATCCCGTACCCAGAGGATGGCGAGATCGGGTTCGTGCGGTTCGGCGATCGCGACCGATCCCGGGGTTGCAGCGGCTTCGGGGAGCGCCGCCGGTTCAGGAGCGGCAACCGGTTTGGGAGTCGCCACCGGCCGGGAGACGCAGGCTGCCAGCCCGGCCACAATCAGGAGGAGCAGGAGACGATCAACATTGATTTTTGTTTTCATGGCTTGGCAGGTTTGTTTTTGAGTTGATTGAGGTTACCACGCGGTCGCCCGCATGGCGGACTCCTACAGAAGCACACATCGCCGCATACGGTCATGTCAGCCTCTGCGGGCGACCGCGTGACCAACACTCAACAAAAAAGGGCGACCGGAATCCGGCCGCCCTGCAGTTCTTGTGGTTGTTAGCGATCAGAAATCGTAACTGACTCCGAAACGGACTTCCCAAAGCGATGCGTCGGCAACACGTCCCTGCGGCGCCGGTGTGCGGAACGCTTCGTAAATATACTGGTTGTTTGCCGTGTCGAGCGAGAACTCGACGAGCTGCAGGTTGCGCGGGAAGCCCTGTTCCTTCAGCACGCCCCAGTCGTCATTGATCATGTTGCCGATGTTCTCGATGATCAGGAACGCAGCGAAGTTATGGTCCGGCAGGAAGCCGGGAAATTCCTGCTCGATCTTGATGTCGTACTTGTGCCACCAGGCGCTGTGCATGGAGTTCCTCGGGGCGATCGAGCCGGCGTGATCGCTCAGTCCGCTCTGCTCCAGGTAGGTGAAGAACGCCTGCTGGTCGAAATCGGGACCGAATACCACGTTGGGATCGCTCGGCCCGTTCGGGATGTACAACAGGTGCCGGTCGTCCAGCGTGTCGCCGAAGACGAAACCGCCGTCGACGAATACCGCGCTGAACGGACGGCCTTCATTGACGTGACCGTAGAGCGTGAACTTGGTCAAGCTGTCGCCGAAGAACGCCCGCCGAAAATTGGCACGGAGCGTGAAGCGATTTGGAATTTCGTAGTTCGAATCCGCCGGACCCGGGTCGTTCGGGTCCGATACGGACACGTTGACGTAATTCGAAAACGCGACCGAGCTGGTCATCGGGTTGACCTCGGTCGATTCCGTATAGGCGTAAGCCAAGGTCCAGTCGAAGCCCCAGTCGTACGATTTGCTCAACGCGACCGAATACACATCCGAATCGCCGTCGTCGCCCGATACGTTGGTCAGCAGGAAATCCTGCGTGAATTCCCGATCCTCGCATTCGTCCGAGAAGGGATCGACACAGTCCGGATCGCTGCGGTCGATGCTCTGGTACAAAGGACGGCCGTCCGGCGCAGTGCCGACCTGCTCGAGCGTCGCATCGACGATCAGGGCCGCGTCTTCCTTCTCCGTGTGCAGGTAGTCGGCCATCAAGGTGTAGTCGGAGCCGAGGAAGCCGGCATCGAAATTCCAGGTTGCACCCAGTGCGAACTTCCATTCTTTCGGGATATCGAAATTCGAGTCGACCGAGTTGACACCGCCGTTCGTCGTGCCAGCGGCAACGGAATCGAACAGCGCTTGCGGAATGTCGAAGATCGGCCGGCCGCCGCCCGTGAACGGAATCGTAAACAGGTCGTTGATCGGGTCATCGACCAGCGAACGATCCTGGAACTCGACCTGCGTGATGCCGTCGTTCGAATAGCTGTTGGAGAGCCAGACGTTCGGATTACCGCCCGAATACAGGCCCACGCCGCCGCGGAAACTCAGGCTGTCGGAGAAATCCCAGTTGAATCCCAGGCGTGGCTGAATGATGCCTTCCCCGTCGAAATTCTGCCGGTTGGAGAAACCGTTCCGGGCCAGGAAGTTCGCATTGGCGTTCGGAAGATCCTCGCTTGTGTACCAGTCGTAACGCACGCCGGCAACGAGCGTGATGTCGCCGTCCGCGATCGGGAATTCGTCCTGCAGATACAGCGTGTTGATCTGGTAACTGAACGAGGCTGCCGCGTCTTCCTTGACGTTGGACGGCGCCGCGTTCTCATAGGTAATCCGATCGGGATCGCCCGATTCAAAGGCGTCGATACAGCCGTCCGGATTGTCCTCGTCGCAAGTACCATCGAAACGATATTCGCCTTCCGCTTCCTGGATGAACATGTTGAATACGCCGAAGTCCTGGCGCTCCCAGCCGCCGGTGATCGCATGATCCCCGTTGGTATAGGTACCGGCGACCTTGAAGCTGGTGTCGTCGTAATACAGCTTGTTCGCGTGCCGCGAATCGTCCGCGCCGAGATAAACCAGGGCCTCCTGTGCGCTGAGTGGGCCTGCGCCGTCCGGATCGTTGAAGGTGGCGATCTGCACTTCGCCGAAATCGGTGCCGCCCAACGGAATCTGGCGGTTGTCGAGCTCGGAATACGACACGCGAACTTCGGTCGAGAAATTCTCGCTCCAGTTCGAAAACAACTGGCCGACGTGTGATTTCAGTTCCGCGCCGCGCTCGTAGAAATGGTTCGAAAACTCGAACTCGGTATCGCCGTCGTCCGCTTGAGCGTTATTGAACCCGTCGTTGTAAGTGTAGGTATAGGCGGCGCGATGGTCGTCGTTGATATTCAGGTCCAGCTTGATCAGGTATTTTTCGTCATCGGTCGGAAGGCTGGAAAGAATTGCGCCGGGATCGTAGCCATAGGTGTTCACCGCGATGTCGCGAATGCGGTCGAGCTGTGCCTGTGTTACGCCGAGGACCGGCCGTGCGGCGTTCGAGTCCGCGGCGCCGCGATCGAATATGTTGGCCCCTTCGAGCTTTTCGTAGGCGGCGAAGAAGAACAGCCTGTCCTCGAGAATCGGGCCGCCGAACGTCAAGCCGTAACGCTTCTCCTCGAAAGTCCCGAGGGTGAGGCTGTCGCCTTCCAGTTTGTCGCCGGTCAAGGAATCGTCGGTGTAATCGTAGAAAACGCCGCCGTGGAATTCGTTGGTGCCGGACTTGGTGACCGCGTTGATATTGCAGGCCGTAAAGCCGCCGTACATGACGTCGAACGGCGCGAGTTCGACGGCAATCTGGTCGATGGCGTCGTACGGGAACGGCATGCGCTCGGTCGGAAAGCCGTTGCTGTTCAGGCCGAAGTTGTCGTTCATCGCGACGCCGTCGACTGTCAGCGCATTGAAGCGCGGGCTCGCTCCGGCGCATTGCACTGAGTCGTTGAATCCTTCGTCGATGTAGATACGCGGGTCGATGGAAATGACATCGTTGATGCTGCGATTGATCGCGGGCGCGTCTTCGAGGTCGGCCAGCGAAAATGTCGCGGAAGGTCCCAAGGCGACCGGCACCGTCGACAGGGTGGAAGCGGTGACGATAATCTCTTCGATGTCTTCGCCGCCGGCGCTCAAAGCGACATCGAACGAGTAGGTGTCGCCGAGATCGAGATAAACGTCCGTAATCGTCTGCGGGGCGGTGCCTGCCGATTGCACCTGGATGGTGTACGGGCCGCCGACGCGCAGACCGGTCAACGAGAACTGGCCGGACGATGACGTCGTTGCCGACTGCGTATTACCGGTGCGGGTGTCGATGACCAGAACGCTGGCTCCGCTCGCCGGATTGCCGTCCGGGCCGAGCACGTTGCCGCGAATGGCGGACGTGGTTTCCTGTGCGAATCCCGCAACAGGCGCAACCAGCGCCAGCGCGACGGCGAACGTCACGGCCGCGATCGTGCGCAGCAGTTTCAGACCTGGCCTTGCCATGTCGATTGAGTTTTTCATTTTGATCCCCGCAGTTGGAAAAGGAGCGATATCCTGATGCAACGATGTGACAGTCTGTTTACGCCCCAAAAAAATTCGAAACATCTGCCCGAAAAGCGACGCCGGGTCGTGCATTTTGCGTCCAATCTATCGCAGCCCCAAGGCCCATGCAATAAGGGTTTCGACGTGTATAACTTTTCGCAATCGACCGTTCTTTACAGCGCAGCACCGCATCCAGTCGAACCGAATTTACCATAATGATGGAACGTATTGTTTCTATTCTGGTTCGAGAGTGACCACCAGCGGCCAGTGATCGGACACGCCCTCGCCCGCAGGTAAGGTGAAGCGCGCCGGGGTCCCGTCAGCCCGCACCTGGGCCGGAGTCTCGTTCGCGATGGCCACCGAACCGGGCCGTAAACGCCATGTTGTTTTCCCGCTACGGTCGGCGGGTGCCCACAAAAGCATGTCGAGGAACGACCATTCGTCGGTGCGCGCGTAATAACTCGTCCCCTGGCAGGGGTCGCAACCGGTTTCGTGCACGATCGTCCAGTGCGGCCTGGCGAATCGTTCGAGCATCGACTTTTCACGGTCCTCTTCGGAGGTCGTGTTGAAATCGCCCGCGGCAAATACCGGCCGGTCATCGGGCAGCGCCGCCTGCAAGCGATTCAAGGCGTCATAGGCCGCGATGCGCATTTCGGTCGGATGGAACGGCGCGGGAAAGTGCACGGCGTAGCCGGTCAGGAGGGTTTGGTCCGGCATCCGGAAGGTGGCTTCGAGGATGCCGCGCGTGTCGGCCTCGCGCTCGTCTTCGATGCCGACGAACTCGATCTTGTGCAGGGTGGCCGGTTCCGCAAGCGCCAATCGGGTGAGGAACGCGACATCGATACCGCGCTCGTCGTCGCCTTCGATGAGTATGGGCGCCTGGTATCCTGCATCGGCCAGGTAGTCGCGGGAGAGTCTCTCCAGGATGCCGGCATTTTCGATTTCCTGCAGCGCCAGGATGTCGGGGCCGCGGCCGCCGCCGACCTGCAGAATGGCCGCCGCGACGACCGTGAGCTTCCGCGCAACGATGTCGTCGCTCCAGTCCCAGTTGAGGCACTCGTCACGCCAGCGCTCGGTTTCGATGCTCGCGCAGGCAGCACGATGTTCGTCGGTCTGTTTCATTTCGAGCGGCAGGTAGGTGCGATCGTCCTTGCCTTCGTCGTCGCTGTTGTCGAACAGGTTTTCGACGTTGAAGGTCATGAGGGTGATCGGGTGCATCCGGCCGACAACGTCCGTCGACTTCTCCGGAACGGGCGGCAGTTCGCGGGCACAGCCGGCAGCGAGGAAAAGGCAGGTGAGAAAGAAAAGGTGGAGGCGGTGGCTGGCTGTCATGTCACGCGTTTTAGCGGGTTTCGGAGGAGGTGGCAATCGGGTGCGGCCAACGGGGTCGCCCGCATGGCGGGCTCCTACAAACGCAGACATGACCGCATGCGGCGATGTGTGCCTC
>JBOHZD010000053.1:0-4989 GCA_050738315.1 Woeseiaceae bacterium | reverse complement strand
CGCTGGCGGCGGCAGCTACGGCGCAGTGCAAGTGGGCATGCTACGAGCATTGTGTGCACACGATATCCGACCTGACCTGGTAGCAGGTTCCTCGGTCGGCGCAATCAACGGCGCCTTTTATGCCGGGATGCCAAGCGCTAACGGCATCGAAAGACTTGAGGCGCTCTGGCGTGGCCTTAGGCGGCACGACGTTTTTCCGATCGCACTCTCAGGCCTGTTCGGCGCACTCGTCAACTCGAATCATCTTTTTAAGCCAAATGGCCTGCGCAGACTCCTAACAGCGCACTTGCCGTATTCAGAACTTGAAGGAAGTGCGATTCCGGTGCATGTCATGGCGACCGACCTGCTGACCGGCTCCTCGGTGCGCCTCTCAGCCGGACCGGCCGTGGCGGCGATTCTCGCAAGCTGTGCGATTCCGGCGATCTACCCGCCAGTACAAATCGACGACCGGACACTCATCGATGGCGCGGTTGCCTGCAATACCCCAATCCGCGCCGCCATTGAGCTTGGTGCAACTCGCCTCATCATACTGCCGACCTCCTTTGCCTGCCCGCACGCCGCGCCGCCCCGTGGAATCTTCGCGAGTGCGTTTCATGCAATGGATCTTTTCGTCATGCAGCAACTCGATCAGGACACCAAGCTGTATGCGAAGGACGCCGAGATTGTCATGGTGCCACCGATATGCCCGCTCGCGGTACCACCGTACGATTTCTCAAGTATCGGACGGATGATCGATCTGGCGGCGCGCAGCACGGGATGCTGGCTCGAGGACAATGGGCTCTCGGGTGGCGAGGCACTGCCAACAACAAATGAACGGTCCTGCGCTCGGGCAGGTGTCGAAACAGTGCCGGCCGGGCTTCACGAGGATTGCGTTGCGAATCTGCCTTCTTGTGTCGTTTGAAAGGTACGCAGGCGCCAGCGCTCGTAGTGCATGCGCCACGGCGTTGCCGAGTACCATCAAGAGCGGGGCAATGAGTCTTCGGCGGAGCACGTCGCCGCCGCGTTTTCCGGCTGCCGCCGTCTGACGGGTTAGTATACCGGCATGCCGAAAATCCTGAATACGCAAAGCGGAGCCGAACGCTCGCGGCTCGCCGAGGACGCGCGGGGAGAAGGGCGTTGGAAATTCTGGGGACCGTACTTGAGCGAGCGCCAGTGGGGCACTGTGCGCGAAGATTACAGTCCAGACGGTACCGCGTGGGAGTACTTCCCGCACGATCACGCGCGGTCGCGCGCCTATCGCTGGGGCGAGGACGGCATCGCCGGTATCAGCGACGACCAGCAGCTCCTTTGCTTCGCGCCGGCGCTCTGGAACGGCAAGGACCCGATCCTGAAGGAGCGGCTGTTCGGGCTCACCAACGGCGAGGGCAACCATGGCGAGGACGTGAAGGAACTCTATTACTATCTGGACGCCACGCCGACCAATTCTTATCTGAAGTACCTCTACAAGTATCCGCAGGCGGCGTTTCCCTATGACCGGCTGGTCGAGGAGAACCGCCGGCGCGGCCGGAACCAGCCGGAGTTCGAGCTGATCGATATCGGCCTGTTTGACAACGACCGATATTTCGACGTGTTCGTCGAATACGCGAAGGCCGGACCCGAGGACATCCTCGTGCGCATCACTGCCCATAACCGCGGGCCGGAAGCGGCAGACCTGCACCTGCTGCCGCAACTCTGGTTCCGCAATACCTGGTCCTGGTGTGCGAACACCGTTCGGCCCGAAATGCGCATCGCCGCGGATGGCTCGATCGCCGCGCTTCATGCGGAGCTCGGCGAGTACCGTCTCTATGCCGACGGCCGGCCCGACCTGCTGTTTACCGACAACGACAGCAACCAGCAGCGATTGTTCAACGTCACCGGCAACCACGGTCACTGCAAGGATGCTTTTCATGAATACCTGGTTCATCGCCAGGATGACGCAGTGAACGCCGGACATCGCGGCACCAAGTCTGCTGCACATTATCGCTTACAGATTGCGGCTGGCGGCGACACGCGCATTCGGTTGCGACTTCGACAGGGTGTTGTCGCGGCGCCGTTTGACGACTTCGAACGGCTGCTCGACGAACGCCTGGCCGACGCCGATGCGTATTATGCCGAGCTGCAGTCCGACCTTGCCTCCGAGGATGCGAAAAGTGTCCAGCGCCAGGCGTTCGCAGGCATGATCTGGAGCAAGCAGTTCTATTTCTACGACGTTTCGAAATGGCTCGACGGCGATCCGGCACAGCCTGAGCCTCCGCAAAGCCGCCGCCATGGCCGCAACGCCGACTGGCGTCATCTCAATAACCGCGACATCCTGTCGATGCCGGATAAATGGGAATTTCCGTGGTACGCGGCGTGGGACCTTGCATTCCACTGTATCCCGCTGGCATTGATCGACGCGGCGTTCGCCAAACGGCAGCTCGTGACACTGGCGCGCGCCTGGTACATGCATCCGAACGGCCAGCTTCCCGCCTACGAGTGGGCCTTCTCGCATGTCAACCCGCCGGTGCACGCATGGGCCGCCTGGCGGGTCTTTCAGATCGACCGCAATGATCGCGGCGATCAGGGCGACCTCGTTTTCCTCGAGCGCATCCTCCACAAGCTCATGCTGAACTTCACCTGGTGGGTCAATCGCAAGGACATGCATGGTCGCAACATCTTCCAGGGTGGCTTTCTGGGGCTGGACAACATCGGCGTGTTCAACCGCAGCGCGCCATTGCCGACCGGCGGCCACATCAACCAGGCCGACGGCACAGCCTTGATGGCGATGTACTGCCTGAACCTCATGCGCATTGCGCTCGAGCTCGCCCGCCACAATCGCGTCTACGAAGACATCGCAACCAAATTCTTCGAACACTTCCTCTACATTGCCGAGGCGATGACCAACATGGCCGGCGCGGGCATCGGGCTCTGGAACGAAGAGGACCAATTCTTCTACGACGAGCTGTACACGCCGGACGGCCGGCTGGTGCCGCTCAAAGTGCGTTCCATGGTCGGCCTGATCCCCTTGTTCGCGGTGGAAACGCTCGAGCCCGAATTGCTTGACGAACTACCGGATTTCCGCCGTCGTCTCGAATGGTTCCTGAACTACCGGCCGGACCTGACGAAACTGGTGTCGCGCATGGAGGCGCCCGGCGTTGGCGAGCGCCGGCTTCTGTCAATATTGCGCGCCGATCGCATGAAGCAACTTTTGAAGCGCATGCTCGATGAATCCGAGTTTCTTTCGGACTACGGCGTGCGGGCGTTGTCGAAGTACCACGAGCAGCACCCCTATGTCTTTCAACAAGCCGGCAAGCGCCTCTCTGTAAGCTATGAACCGGCCGAATCCGGCAGCGGCCTGTTCGGCGGCAACTCCAACTGGCGCGGGCCGATCTGGTTTCCCGTCAACTATCTGCTGATCGAGTCCTTGCAGAAGTTCCATCACTATTACGGTGACGATTTCAGGATCGAGTGCCCAACGGGTTCCGGCATCGAGGTCACGCTCGAAGAGGTTGCCGAAGAATTGACTTTGCGCTTAAGCAGTATTTTTCTGCGCGACTCGTCCGGCCGGCGCGCGGTGTTCGGCAAGAATTCGAAGCTGCAGAACGATCCGCATTTCAAGGATTACGTGCCGTTCCACGAATACTTCCACGGAGACAATGGGCGTGGCGTCGGCGCCTCGCATCAGACCGGCTGGACCGGATTGATCGCCAAGCTCCTGCAGCCGCGGCGGCGCGGAGGATAGTGACCACTCACGATGGAGCCGCCAGCGCGGCTGACTGCAGGTAACGTCACGCGTCATGGTCGCGCCTCCATTTCCGCTTCTTCCTTCAGGCTCTCGACGTCGCGATAGATGGTGGCCACTGCCGCCGTGCGGTTTCCGTCCATGAAGCGCGCGACGAAATCGTACGTCGCCGGATCGCCGTCTGTCTCGATACGGTCCCAGTGCACGGCGTGGCCGACGTAGTTGATGGCGGCATCGTAGTGCTGGCTCCAGAAAAAGGGCGCCTCCGTGTACAGCGCTTCGGCCCCGAGGATGTTGCGCGCCGCGGCCTGGCCCTGCCGCTGGGCGACCACCCAGTGCTCGACGCGGATGCGCTCGCCGCTCGGCTCGTCCGGCCAGCGCGCGATGTCGCCGGCAGCGTAAAGGTTCGGCGCGCTGGTTTGCAGGTATTCGTTCACGAGGACGCCGCGATCGATTTCGAGTCCGGCCGCCTCGGCCAGCGCGGTGCGCGGGCGCACGCCGATGCCGACGACGATCAGGTCCGCCGCCAGCCGTTCGCCGTTCTGCAAGGTAACGCGACCGGAATCGAAGCGCGCCGCGGTTTGCTCGAGGTGGAACACGACGCCCTTGGCTTCGTGCAACGTCCGGATGAAATCGCCCAACGTCGCACCCATGACCCGCTCCAGCGGGCGCTTATCGGGCGCCACCACGTGCACCTCGACGCCGCGCTGGCGCAGCGAGGCAGCGACTTCCAGCCCGATGAAGCTCGCGCCGATAACGACGGCGCGTTTTGCCCCGGTTTTGACGGCGCCGATGATCGCCTCGCTGTCCGCCTGCGTGCGCAGGTAGTGCACCCCGGGCAAATCGGCGCCCGGCGTGTTCAGGCGTACCGGCTCGGCGCCGGTCGCGAGCAGCAGGGCGCCGTAGCCCAGCACGGTGCGGTCGGCCAGCCGGACCTCGGCCGCGGCCGGATCGATCGCCGCGACTTTCGTATTCAGGCGTACCTCGATCTGTTGCTCGCGGTAGAACGCCTCGCTCCGCAGCGGTATCCACGAGGGCTCTGCGGTGCCGGCCAGGTAATCCTTCGAGAGATTCGGCCGGTCGCAGGGCGGTGCCGCGTCGTCGCTCAGGATCATCACGGGCCCGTCATAGCCCTCGCGCCGCAGCATCTCGGCCGCTGCCTCGCCCGCGGCGCCGCCGCCGACGATCACAACCGACGACGGCGATCGTGCCGGCCGCCGGTGCGAAGCGGGCGGCGCCACCCGCTCACGCACGTACAGCTTGTCGTTCTCGACATCGACTCTCCAGCA
>JBOHZD010000052.1:0-3036 GCA_050738315.1 Woeseiaceae bacterium | reverse complement strand
GCTGATCAACGAATACCGGCTGACACCGATCGAACCCGAGGCCCGCAAGTTTCTCGAGACGGAAATGGAGAAATTCTTTTTCGGCGGGGGTTCGGAGAAGCCGAAGGAGTACGTGCCGGAATAAGGGCGTTCACCGACACGTCATGCGGCAATGTCGGCATCTGCAGGAGCCCGCTATGCGGGCGACCCGGGCTGCGATGCCCGTTCACCGCCGCAAACAATACTGCACGCTGAACAACCGCTCCGCATCCATCCACACGGTATGCACTTCGAATCCCGCGCGCGCCGCCATCACCCTGAAATCCTCCAACGTGTACTTGTGCGAACACTCGGTACGAATCGTTTCGCCTCGGTCGAAATGAAACGCCTTCCCGTCAACGGCGACCGTCTGCTCCGAGCGGCTCACGAGGTGCATCTCGATGCGCCCGAGCGGTTCGTTGTAAACCGCTCGATGTTCGAATCGGGCCAGGTCGAAATCCGCGCCGAATTCATTGTTCAGGCGTTGTAGCATGTTCAGATTGAACTCGGCCGTAATACCCGCATGGTCGTTGTAAGCGCGTTCCAGTATCGTTTCGTCCTTTTTCAGGTCGACGCCGATCAGCAACGCGCCGTCGACGCCCGCCTCCTGATGCATCACCTTGAGCAGGTTGTGTGCGGATTCGGGCCGAAAGTTGCCGATCGTCGAACCCGGAAAATAGACGAGGTTCCGCAACGGCATGACCTGCGGCTGCGGCAGCTCGAAGGGGTGCGTGAAGTCCGCCGCCACGGGCAGCACTTCGATGTGCGGAAAGTCGGCTGCGAGCTCCGCGGTCGCGGTGACCAGGTGGTCGCGTGAAATATCGACCGGCACGTACGCCGCCAGCCGGTCGAGGTGTTCGAGCAGGATGCGGGTCTTCGTGCTGGAGCCGCTGCCGAATTCGATCAGGCTGGCCTCCGGGCCGATCAGCAGTGCGACCTCGTCGACATGTTCCTGCATGATCGACAGTTCCGTCCGGGTCAGGTAGTACTCCGGCAGCTCGGTGATTTCGTCGAACAGCCGGGAGCCGCGTTCGTCGTAAAAAAACTTAGGCGACAGGACTTTCTGTGTCTGCCCGAGCCCGTGCAGGATTTCGGCAAGGTCGTTGGTGACGCTTTCGTCCTGTTCGGTCAGTTCCGGTGTCTGTACGGCGGGTTGTGCCATCGTTCGTCCTCCAGCCTCAGGCCGCGCCGTCTTTGGCGAGCCGAATGCCCAGGAATTGCCAGCGCGCATCGGGGTAGAAAAAGCTGCGATACGACGCGCGGATATGCTCGCTCGCGCTGACGCAGGAGCCTCCCCGGACCGTCATCTGGTTGCACATGAATTTGCCGTTGTATTCGCCGAGCGAACCCGCAAGGGGCCTGAAGCCCGGATACGGCGCATAGGACGACGCGGTCCATTCCCAGTTGTCGCCGAAGAACTGGTGATCGCCTGCCGTCGCCGGAATCGGCTGCCAGTAGCCTGCTTCGACGAAATTGCCTGAGACGGCACGCTCCGCGGCCGCGACCTCCCACTCCTGTTCAGTGGGCAGGCGTGCGTCGGCCCAGCGCGCGAACGCATCGGCCTCGTAATAGCTCACGTGCGTGACGGGCGCATGCGCATCGATTTCGCGTTGACCGCCCAGCGTGAACTCCTGGTTCAGCTCCTCGTTCCAGTAAAGCGGCCGTGTCCAGCCGCGCTCGTTGAGCGTGGCCCAGCCGTCGGACAACCACAAAGCGGGGTTCTGGTACGCGCCGTCCGCGATGAATTCCCGGTACTCGCCATTGGTAATGAGCCGCGAGCCGATGCCGTGTTCCTGCAGCAGGACGCGATGTCGCGGCCGCTCGTTGTCGAAACTGAAAGGATCATCAAGCGCACCGATCTCGCGGATCCCTGAATGTCCCGCAAGGAAACGATGCGCAGGCGCTTGCATCGGGGCCGCCCGCTGCAACTCCGGATTGACCGCGGGCAGCAACGGGTTGCTGGAAAACACGTGCTGGATATCGGTCAGCAGCAACTCCTGATGCTGCCGCTCGTGGTGAATGCCGAGCGTCGTGCGTTGTTCGATCTCCGGGTCATCGCCGCGCGCTTCCAGCAACGCCTGCATGGCGTCGTCGACATGTTTGCGGAATGCAAGGATTTCCTTGATCGGCGGACGCGTCAACAAGCCGCGCAGGGCACGCTTGTGCATCTCTCCTACCGAGTAATAGTAGGAGTTGAAAAGAAAATGGTAATCGTCATTGAAACGTCGATAACCGAGCGCGAATGGTTCAAGCACAAAATGCTCGAAAAACCACGTGACGTGGGCCAGATGCCATTTTGTCGGGCTGACGTCGGGCATGCTCTGCACGACGAAATCTTCCGGCAACAGGTGTTCGCAAAGCGCGAGCGTCGCGGCGCGGGTGCGAAGATAGTGCGCGGACAGTGAATGCAGGAATCCGCCCATCTGAACGGCTTCCTCTGTAGAGACCATAGGAGTGTTCCTTGGATGGGACCGCTACAGCCTACGCGAGTCACCCAAAAATTGCACTTGTGCGCAAAATTACACCCCTTACGTGTAAAAACGACGCGGCCTCAGGGCATCGGCAATTCCGTCGTTTTCCGCACCGTGCGAATCGCGACGCTCGAATTGACCCGCGCAACTCCCGGCAGCCGCGTCAACGATTCGTTGTGTACCCGCTCGAAATCGGCCATGTCGGAAACCACGACGCGCAACAGGTAGTCGAACTCACCGGTCATCAGGTAACACTCCATCACTTCGGGCAGGTTCTGCACCGCGGCCTCGAACGCGGCGAGTTCGCTCTGCTCCTCGCGATTGAGGGCGATGTTGACGAACACATTGCCCGCGAGCCCCGCTTTCTTTTGATTGAGGAGTGCCACGTAACGCTCGATCAGGCCCGCCTGCTCGAGCGCGCGCACGCGCCTCAGGCACGCGGATTCCGAAAGATTGACGCGGCCGGCCAGCTCCACGTTGCTGATGCGGCCGTCGCGCTGCAGCGCGGCCAGGATTTTTTTGTCAAATCGGTCGAGGGTCATGGCAG
>JBOHZD010000051.1:0-43258 GCA_050738315.1 Woeseiaceae bacterium | reverse complement strand
CGAGCTTCTCGACCTGACGGTAGATCTCCGAGGTGCCGATGCGAACGCCGCCGGGGTTCAATACCGCATCGGATCGCCCGTGCACGATCATGCCGCCGTGTTCGGTAATCTCGGCATAGTCTCCGTGCGCCCACACTCCCGGAAATCGTTCGAAATAGGCCGCGTGATATCGGGCATCGTGCTCGTCGTTCCAGAAAGCGACCGGCATGGATGGAAATCCCCGGGTGCAGACCAGTTCGCCGCTCTCGCCAATCACCGGTTTGCCGTCCTCGTCATAAATTTCGACCGCCATTCCGAGACCGAGGCACTGCAGCTCGCCACGCCGAACCGGCAGTGTCGGGTTGCCGCCCGCGAAACAACTGATAATGTCGGTGCCGCCCGTGATCGACGAAAGCTGCACGTCATCGGCGATCGCAGCGTAAACGAAATCGAAACTCGCAGGCGCAAGGGGCGAACCGGTCGACAGAATCGTTTTCAGGGAGTCGAGTGCGAATTCATCTTTCGGCCGCACCCCGGCCTTTTCGAGCGCCGACAGGTATTTCGCACTGGTGCCGAATACCGTGAGCTTTTCATTCTCGGCCATTCTCCACAGTATGCGGCCGTCTTCGAAGAACGGCGCCCCGTCGTACAGGATCAGAGTCGCGCCGGATGCGAGGCCGCTCGCGAGCCAGTTCCACATCATCCAGCCACAGGTCGTGAAATAGAACAACCGGTCGCCCGGACCGACGTTGCAATGAAGGACATGCTCTTTCAAATGCTGGAGCAGCGTACCGCCGGCGCCGTGTACGATGCATTTCGGCACGCCGGTGGTGCCGGACGAGTACATGATGTAAAGCGGATGATCGAACGGCAACGACGCAAATGAGAGGTCGGCGCCGGTCTCGGCGAAATCGCTCCACATCACCGCGTTCAGTTCTGGCGGCAGGTGCACGCCATCGCCGGTGAACGGTACGACAACCGCAAGTGCGATGCTGTCGATCGTGTCGACGACTCCGGCGACGGCCCCGAGCGAATCCAGGCGTTTGCCGTTGTAGAAATAGCCGTCGGCGCAAAAAAGAACTTTGGGTTCGATCTGACCGAAGCGATCGACCACGCCGCTGATGCCGAAATCCGGCGAGCAGGACGACCAGATCGCCCCGATGCTCGTCGTCGCAAGCATTGCAACGATGGCCTCGGGGCAGTTCGGCAGGAATCCGGCGACCCGGTCGCCTCTTGATACACCGGCGCGATTGAGACCCGCCGCAACGCCGGCAACCGCCAGTCGCAGTTCGTCAAAGCTGAGTTCACGCCTCGCGCCGTTCTCGCCGCAGAAAACGATCGCCGCCCGATCGCCGCTGTGCCGCAGCAGATGTGCTGCAAAATTCAACTCGCCGCCTGTGAACCACTCGGCGGTTGTCATGTCGCCGGGCTGCCGCAACGCCTGTTGCGGGGGCTTGTCGAAACAGAGGCCACAGAAATCCGCCAGTGCCTGCCAGAATACTTCCGGCCGATCGATCGACCAGCGGTGAAGCGCTCCGTAATCGCCCGCATTCTGTTCGGCCATGAATCGAAACATGGCCGAGTTCTCGCGTCGCGCCGTGTCCGGTGTCCAGATGATGGGATTGTCAGTCACGCTTGATTTATGATTGCCGCTTCGAGTTGATTATCTCAACAAACCTTACCACTTGCATGTGCGGGCCGGCGGACCTTGATGCAACAGATGCATGCCATTCGAATCGAAGCGCCCGGCGGGCCGGACGTGCTCAGGCCCGTCACGCTACCGATCCCGGAACCGCGTGACGGCGAAGTCCTGCTGCGCGTCGCGGCTGCCGGCGTCAATCGGCCGGACGTCCTGCAGCGACTCGGGCTCTACCCGCTGCCGGAACACGCCGATCCGCTGCCGGGGCTCGAGGTTGCCGGCGAAATCGTCGAAACCGGCCGCGGCACTCGCCGTTTCAAGCAGGGCGACAAGGTCATGGCTTTGACACACGGCGGCGGTTATGCCGAATACTGTCGCGTGCATGAATCGCATTGCCTGCCGGTACCCGAAAATTTTTCCATGACGATGGCGGCGGCGGTGCCGGAGACGTTTTTTACGGTTCATTACAACGTTTTCATGCGCGTCGGACTTGCCGCGGGTGAGATGCTGCTGGTCCACGGAGGTTCCAGCGGCATTGGCACGACCGCGATTCAGTTGGCCAAAGCCAGGGGAGCAACCGTCATCACGACCGCGGGCAGCGACGAGAAATGCCGCTTCTGTGAACAGCTTGGCGCGGCTCATGCCATCAACTACCGCACCGGCGACTGGCAACAGGCTTTGCTCGACCTGACCGGAAAGCGCGGCATCGATGTCGTGCTGGACATCGTCGCGGGCGCATACGTGCAAAAGAATCTCGACGTGCTTGCGAGAGATGGCCGGTATGTCATCATCGCGTTTTTGCGGGGATCGTCGGCGGAACTCGATTTGCGTGCGGTGCTGACCAAGCGGCTGACGATCACGGGTTCGCTGCTCCGGCCGCAGACGATCGAGGAGAAGGCGGCGATTGCCGCCTCCGTCGAATCCGAAGTTTTGCCGTTGCTCGAGTCGGGCGCGGTAACACCGGTCATTCATGCGACCTTTCCGCTGGCCGACGCGGCGAAGGCACATGCCTTGATGGAAAGCAACCGGCACATCGGCAAAATAGTGCTGGAAGTCGGATCGCCCGGGGCATGACGTGCAAACCACATTGATCTGGGCCGCCGTCCTGATCGGCGCACTGGCCGTCTTCATTTTCTGGTCGCGGCGCAATCGGGGCGAACATCCGTTTCCGGACATCCTGCGCCCGGGCAAATCGTTACCCGAGTTTCGCGCGTTCGATGAACAGGGCAATCCACTGCGCTCGACGCAATTGACTGGAACATTATCCGTTATTCTGTTCGTTCGCGGCGGCTGGTGTCCATTCTGCAAC
Organism: Woeseiaceae bacterium; assembly: GCA_050738315.1. Taxonomy (GTDB): domain Bacteria; phylum Pseudomonadota; class Gammaproteobacteria; order Steroidobacterales; family Woeseiaceae; genus IDS-8. The sequence continues at coordinate 40,331 of JBOHZD010000051.1, read as the reverse complement.
GAGCAGGTCGAAAACCTGACGGCCTATTACAAGGACATCACCGATCTCGGCGCCCGACTGATCCTGGTCACGCCAAAGCCGCTCGAAACGACGCGCCGGGTGGCGCGGTTTTTCGAAGTCGAGTTCGAATTCTGGCTGGATGAATCGCTGGACGCCGCGGAAAAACTCGGCCTGTTGCATACCGCGGCGGTGCCGGAGGCGTTTCGCACGGAGTATGGCAGGGACACCGTCTGGCCGGCGGCGCTCGTCGTGGACCGCACCGGGGTGATCCGCTACGCGGAACTGTCGAAACACGTGTCGGATCGCCCGGACCCGGAGGTGTTGCTGAAAGTGCTGCGTGAGCTTTGATGTAGAAACAGTCGATGTCGCGCCATTTTGCGTGGGTCGGCTGGAAATAACCCTCAGCCGGCCGCCGCGATGATCTTCCTTGCCTCCTCGTCGGCAATGACGTTCGTCGGTTGTCCCGTGACCGCGGCCTGTTCGAAGATCTTCGTGAGCCGGGGACCGATTGCCGCAACCTGCGGCATCACCGCATCGTCGTCCGCGGTACCATAGTATTCATTCGCGACATTGATGATGCCGCCGGCGTTGATGACGTAATCGGGCGCAAACAGAATGCCCGCGTCCGCGAGACGCTGGCCGTCGGCCCGTGACGCGAGCTGGTTGTTGGCGGCCCCGGCGACGATCGAGGTGCGAAGCCGTGGAATCGTCGCTTCGTTCAGGATGGCGCCGAGCGCACAGGGAGCGACAACGTCGACCTCCTGAAACAGTATTTCGTCGAAGGGAACGGCAGAGGCTCCGAATTCGGCGCAAGCTGTCTTGACCTTCGCAGGGTCGATATCCGCGACCGCGAGATTTGCACCCGCCTCTGCCAGGTACCGGCACAGGTGGTGGCCGACGTGCCCGATCCCCTGCACTGCGACGGTCAGTGCGCGCACGTACTTTCGGCCCAGTTTAAAGCGGACGGCCGCTTCGATACCTTTGAATATTCCGAATGCGGTTTTCGGCGACGGGTCGCCGCCGGCGTGCCCTTCCTTTCTCGACAAACCTGACACATAACGCGTGCGGCGAGCGATCGTTTCCATGATTGCGACGTTCATGCCGACGTCTTCCGCGGTAACGTAGCTGCCATGCAAAAGGTCCACGAAGTCGCCGAACTTTTCGTACAAGGCGTCGCTGCCGCTGAAACCCTCCGTTTTCAAAATGACCGCCTTGCCGCCACCAAATTTGAGCCCCGCCATCGCATTCTTGTAGCTCATGCCCTGTGACAATCGCAGTACATCATGCAAGGCTGCATCGTCGGACTCGTAATGCCACAGCCGGCAGCCGCCGGCCGCCGGGCCGAGTGCCGTGGAATGAATGGCAATAATCGCTTTCAGTCCGGTCGCTTTATCTCGACAAAAGATCACACGTTCATGATCGTCGAAGGCTGTATCGTCAAAAGCTGCCATGATGTGTCCCGTTCGTTGAAAGATTCCGCCTGGCTCGGGTCCCGTTGCGGGGTTGCGGCTGTGTCCCTGAGGTGTCGTTCGCTTGCGGCGCGCGGATTCTAGCACCGACCTGCAGTCAGGTCACAAGTGTACCGGGCCGCAATTGATCAGCAGGTTTCCTGGCCTTTCTGCGGGTGCGGGAACATATCCGACTCGTCCTCGCCTTCGCGTGGCGCCAGGCATGCGAAGTCTTTTTCCACCAGGATCGCCAGCAGGGTCTCTGCGCCGAGCGGCTGATTTGTGGTAATGGAAACCTGCTCCGTCGCGGCCCACTGGCGGATGACGTCCTGCGGAACGCTGACGACGATGCCTTGGCCGGTAAAGCGCGCCCCGGTCACTTTCGCTGCGGCGGAACTCTCCAGTGCATAGTCGAGGCTGGCCCCGCCGGGAAAGGAAACCGTCGCACGAACGACCCCCTCCCGCTCCACCTCGTCGACCTCGCTCCGGGTCAGTCGAAGCCGGATCGAATTGTCCTGCATACGAATTTTCACTGTGCGTCCATCCTGCCGCCGGACGTGACGGAAATGCGGCCTACCATGAATTTTACGCGCAGAAGTCTCTACGCAACACCTGATTCGAACATCGCGCCTGTTGTGGCGACGCTGTCCCGGGAGCCGCGGCGGCTCCGTCGAGAGTTTGTCCCCCGGTTGCCGGGATGATCAGGCACTGTCGGTGGTTGTTCTCTGATCGGCCCGTTTTGCCTTGTCGTTTATTCGGCGATAACGTTTTCCGCTTGCGGTCCTTTCTGACCCTGGGTCACTTCCATCGTGACCTTCTGCCCTTCTTTAAGAGATTTGAATCCTTCCATCTGGATCGCGCTGTGATGGACGAATACATCCTGACCACCTTCACGCTCGATAAAACCAAACCCCTTGTCGTCATTGAACCATTTGACGGTTCCGCTCACTCTTTCACCTGCCATAACTACCTCGTTTTAATACGCGCAGGTCTTGGCCCGCGCTTGTGCGTGCCCGCCGCGAGGCGATGCACACGACATATTACCCGCAAATCGCAGCGGAGGCCCATCATTTAGGCATGAAAAGCAGCAATTTATGAGGGTGGACGCGAGTCAGCGACGCCGGTGAAGGGGCACCGGCCGGGTGCTGCTGGACGCCGCGCGGCGCGCGCGATCGGGCGGCCTCGTGTGAGCAGAAAACGTATGCGATGCGTGCTGCGTCAGGTGTCCTGCAAGACGCCGCGGCGAATTTGGTCGAGCTCCAGCGATTCAAACAGGGCTTTGAAATTACCCTCGCCGAAGCCCTCGTTGCCCTTGCGCTGGATGATTTCGAAAAAGATCGGGCCGATCACGTTCCTGGTAAATATCTGCAGCAACAAGCCCTGATTCTGCTGCGGCGCGCCGTCGATCAGTATGCGCCGCTTTCGCAATTCGTCGAGCGGTTCGCCATGGCCGGGCACCCGCTCGTCGACCTTGTCGTAATACGTGTCGTTGGTGTCCTGCAGCTCGACGCCGTGTACGACCAGCTTGTCGACGGTACCGTAGATATTGTCCGTACCCAGGGCGATATGCTGAATTCCCTCGCCCTTGTAGATACGCAGAAATTCCTCGATCTGGCTTTTGTCATCCTGACTTTCGTTCAACGGGATGCGAATCTTGCCGCAGGGACTGGTCATCGCTTTGGAAAACAGTCCGGTGTGTTTGCCTTCGATGTCGAAGTAACGGATTTCGCGGAAGTTGAACAGCTTCTCGTAGAACTCGGCCCACAGTTTCATATTGCCCTGATGCACGTTGTGCGTCAGGTGGTCGATATAGCTAAGGCCGGTATCGAGTTCCGCTGCCTGTTCCTCCCACCCGGCCTCGAAGCGGAAGTCGATGTCGTAGATCGAATTCTCGCCGTATCGATCGACGAGGTAGAGCCGGCTGCCACCGATGCCTTCGATGGCGGGTATGTTGAGCTCCATCGGGCCTGGATCCGATGCAACCGGTGTCGCGCCGAGATCCACGGCGCGGTTCAGCGCGAAGTTCGCGTCCTTGACGCGAAATGCCATCGCACAGGCACTGGGACCGTGCTCCTTGGCAAACTCCTGAGCGAAACTGTCCGCCTCCGCATTCACGATGAAATTGATGTCGCGCTGCCTGTGCAACGTCACGTCCTTCGATCGATGATGCGCAACGCAGGGCAATCCCATCGTCGAAAACAGCCTGCGCAACTGCTCCGGGTCCGGCGCGGCGTATTCCACGAACTCGAACCCGTCCGTGCCCATCGGATTTCGCGGGTCCGTTACACCGCCCGCTTTTTTCGATTTTGTCGTAACCACAGTGTCATGCATCCGTCTTGGTGCGCGAGCAAAATCATATCGCAGCTCGCCGCCGATTTCCCTGCGAATTCCGCAGTATGCCGGCTATGATGCGCCGTATTCCTCTTTTTTCTGCCGTGTAATGAAGGGTTTACGTCGACCGAATCGTCAGATACCGACGAGGTCGATGAGCCGCTCGGCAAACAGGCAGATCAGGGTCAGGCTGACTCCGCCCACCAGCGCGGCCGCGACCAGGCCGAGCAGGAACGGCCGCGGCCCGATACGGCGAATGCCGGCAAAGAACGACGTCAGCCCGACTGCCGCCATCGCAATCAACAGGCAGCGCTCGGCGGCCGCCTGTATCCATTCTACCCACTGGTTCCATTGTGCGGGCTCGAGCAGGCCGAACGGCCGCGTGCCGATATCGCCGACGGTGCGAAACGCGGACATCAGCGCGAAACCCGCAATGAACCAGGGAATCGTCGATACCCAGCCTGTTTTTTCGCCGGTCGCGGGCGCCTTGCGATCGGTGGCATAGAGAATTCCGACCAACGGAATGACGGCGACCATGCACAAGTTCCTCACCAGCTTCGTCACTGTCGCGATGTCGAGGGCAAGCGGCGCGCCGTATTGAGCCTGGTACATCAGGCCCGCGCCGGCGACCTGCGCGGTTTCGTGGATCGATGTGCCGAGAAAAAGACCGGCGAGCGCCGGTTGCTCAGGAAATATGAAATAGGCGAGGACCGGGTAAAAGAACATGACGACCAGGCCGAACAGCGTGATACAGGCCACCGAATAACTGACTTCCGCCTCGTTCGCCTTGATGAGCGGCGCCGTCGCGACAATGGCCGTGCAGCCGCAAATGCTCGTACCGATCGCAATCAATCCGCTCAACTGCCGGGACAGGCCGATGTAGCGCCCCAGAAAACCGACGACCGTCAGGCCGATCGCGATGGCGACGAATACGAATGGCAGCGCCACCAGTGTGAACCGCCCTGCTGCAAGAAGGCTGAGACGAATGCCGAGCAAAATGATCCCGATGCGCAGTATCCTGCGAACACAAAAGCGCAAAGCATCGATGACGGGCTCCGGCAGCGACACCGAGTTCGCGAGGATCATCCCGATCACGATTGCCATCATGATGGGACTGACCGGGCTGCTGTCGAATCCCAGTACCGATATGCCGACCCACTCGGCCGCGAAGTCCGCGGCAACGGATACCGTAACTGCAAGGACTATCCCAGTCCACCAGAGTGGACTGCGAACGCTCGTCATCTTCAATTGATTGCCCTGGCCGATTTTTTTCTCGTGGGCGAACGGTCAGTCAAGTTCTTGCCGCCAGCCTGGAGCGATCGAGTTCGGCAATCGAGCGGCAGCCCATGAGCAGCATGTCCCTTTCGATTTCCGCCCGGAGCAGGCGCATCGCCCGTTCCACGCCCGCGGTACCGGCAGCGGCCAGGGCGTACAGGTACATCCTGCCGCCCGAACAGGCGGTAGCGCCCATCGCCAGCGCTTTCAGGACGTGGGTGCCCCGCCGGATGCCACCGTCGACAATGATTTCGATTTGCCCGCCGACCGCATCGACGATCGCCGGTAACTGATCGAAGGGCGCACGCGAGCCATCGAGCTGTCTGCCACCGTGATTCGAGATCATGATGGCACTCGCCCCGATGTCGACCGAGCGTTTTGCGTCGTCGACCGACATGACACCCTTGATGGCGAAGGGGCCGCCCCATTCCTCGATCATTCCGGCCGCATCGTCCCAGTCGATGGAACGCTTCATCTGGCTGTCGATATACGCCGCCACCGACGATGACACATTCGAGCCCTCCTTGATGTAGGCGGAGACGTTCGGCAGATCGAATCGCTCCCGGGCAAGATAGCTGAGCGTCCATCCCGGGTGCATAACAAAGCTCAGGAGGCTCCTCGGCGTCAGTTTCGGCGGCGTGCTCATGCCGGTCAGGATGTCACGTTCGCGGTTTCCCGCGACAATCGTGTCGACCGTCAGCGCGAGCGCATGGAAACCCGCGGCCTTGCAGCGCGAGATCAGGTCCGAGGTCAACGCCGGGTCGTTGTGCACGTAGATCTGGAACAGTTTCGGCGCGTCGTTCAGGGCGCCGAGCTCTTCGATGCTGCGCGTTCCGATGGTCGATACGCCGAACATCGTGCCGTACTTTTCGGCGACCGCGGCGATTGCGCGTTCTCCTTCGTGATGAAACAGGCGTTGCATGGCCGTGGGCGAAAAGAAAAGGGGCATCTCCAGTTGTTGGCCCAGCACTTTCGTGCGCAAATCGACGGAGTCGACCCCGGCAAGAACGTTCGGTATGAGATCGAAGGAATCGAACGCCTCGGTATTTCTGCGCATCGTGCTTTCGTCGTCGGCGCCGCCGTCGATGTAATGAAAAATGGGCGCCGGCAATCGCGCCTGTGCGAGCTTGCGAAAATCGGCGGTCTTGCAGCAATTTTTCAGGCGCACAGACGATCCTCGAGTTTCTGGCCGCGCAGAGATTAACACGTGACGAGTCAAATGGAATCGCATGCAATTCTCGCCGGGCAAGCGGCTCGTCCCGCCAGTCTGCTAACATTCTGCGCCGTCAAGCCGTGCGGAATACCAGGACCCCATAATGGAGACATCGCCCATCGGGCACGAACGCACCGTCGCCTACTGGCTCTTCCTGCTGTGCGGGCTGGTATTCGCGATGGTGATCCTGGGCGGCGTGACACGACTGACTGGCTCCGGCCTGTCGATGGTCGACTGGCAACCCGTCATGGGTGTCATCCCGCCGCTGACCGATCAGGACTGGCAACGGACCTTCGAGAAATACCAGGCATCGCCGGAATTTGAAAAGATCAATCGGCACATGGATGTCGACGACTTCAAAGGCATCTTCTGGCTCGAGTACCTGCACCGGCTGCTCGGCCGGACGATCGGGATCGTGTTTGCCGTGCCGTTTCTGTATTTTCTCTGGAAGGGAACGATCCGCAGGCGCGAGTGGCCGCGATACGGCGTGATGTTCCTGTTGGGCGGCCTGCAGGGCCTGCTCGGCTGGTACATGGTCAAGAGCGGGCTTGTCGACAATCCGCGAGTGAGCCAGTACCGCCTGACAGCGCACCTGGTTGCTGCATTCGCGATTTACGCTTACATGTTCTGGGTGGCCCTGTCTCTGCTCGACGGCCGCCGTGAAACGGCGCGGCACCCGTGGTTCGGCCGCACGCTCGCGCTGGCGCTACTGGTGACGATCACGGTCATTTCCGGCGGCTTCGTGGCCGGACTCGATGCGGGCTTCATCTACAACACGTTTCCGAAGATGGGCAATGACTGGATTCCGCCCGATGCCTTTGCGCTCGAACCGCTGTGGCGAAATTTCTTCGACAATATGGCGACCGTGCAGTTCGATCATCGGGTCTTGGCGATCACCACGTTTTGCGTCATTGTCGTTTACTGGTGGTGTGCGAGACGCGCGGTCCTTCCAGTCCCTGTGCAACGCGGCATTGACGTCCTGTTATGCATCGCCGTGGCGCAGGTCACGCTCGGCATATCGACTCTGTTGCTGGTCGTACCGATCGCTCTGGCCGCGGCGCACCAGGCCGGTGCCCTCGTGTTGTTTACGGTGGCGTTGTACCTCTGTCATGGATTGCGTCACGATGATCGTGTGTGGACAGTGGAGGCGCCCGTCAGCCGCCATGTAAGATAGACCTTTCCTGGCGCCGGCCGACAGATCGTGCAACAAACACCATTCCTGAAAATCTGCCTGGCCACATCGGAAATAGCTCCGCTCGCCAAGACCGGCGGCCTTGCGGACGTCAGCGCCGCGCTTGCGGGTTTTCTGCAGCGTAACGGGCACGACGTGCGGGTGCTCATGCCGCGATATTCGGCGGTCGATGCCGGTACGCTCGACATCGCGCCGGTCGACTCCATGCAGAACCTGACGATTCGCTTTGGCGCCCTTGATGTCCGTTATTCGATTGACACGACCGCCCTCCCCGGCACGTCAGTGCGGATTCACTTGTTGCGCTGCCCGGAGTTCTACGACCGCGCGGCGATCTACACGACCGATGCCGACGAGTACCTGCGATTCGCGCTCCTGTCACGAGCTGCGATCGAATTGTGCCAGCAAACCGGATTCGCCCCCGATATCTTCCATTGCCACGACTGGCATACCGGCCTCATCCCGCTCTATCTCAAATCCCGGTATGCCTGGGACCGCCTGTTCTCGGCGACGCGCTCCGTGCTGACGATCCATAACATCGGCTACCAGGGCATTTTCGATGGCCGCGTCCTCGCCAATCTCGGACTCGACGGCGCCTTGCATGAATTGCGCCAGAACGATCTGGCGCATGGACAGATCAATTTTCTTAAAACAGGCGTGCTGCATGCCGATTTTCTGACGACGGTCAGTCCGACCTATGCAAAGGAGATTCAGGGGGAAGAATACGGCATGGGTCTGCAGGATCTCCTGCGCGCCCGCAGTGACAGGCTCGTTGGCATTCTGAACGGCGTCGATTACGACGAATGGAATCCCGAAACGGATCCTCTCATTCCGCAAAACTATTCGCGCAACAGGCTGGCGGCCGGCAAAAAAGCATGCAAACGCGCATTGATGGCGGACCTGGAACTGGGAGACAACCTGGAGCAACCACTCGTTGGCATGGTGACGAGACTGACGCCGCAAAAGGGCATCGATCTGATCCGGACAGCGATGCCTGCATTGCTGCGGGAACGATCGTTTTCATTGACCGTGCTGGGCAGCGGTGATCCTCAATACGAATCGTTCTTCGACTGGCTGCAGCAGGCCTTTCCCGGTCGGGTGTCGTTCCGGCGCGGCTTTAACAATCAACTCGCGCACTGGATCGAAGCCGGCTGTGACATGTTTCTGATGCCCTCCCGCTACGAGCCCTGCGGCCTCAACCAGATGTACAGCCTGCGCTACGGCACCGTTCCGATCGTTCGCGAGACCGGCGGCCTTGCGGATTCGGTGCATTCGTACGATCCACAAACGTCGACAGGCAACGGTATCGTGTTTCGCCAGTATGACGAAACCGGCCTGCGGTGGGCGCTCAACATGGCGCTCGACCTCTACGAGGATCGAACGGCGTGGCGGCGCGTCATGAAAAACGGTATGGCCGCCGACTTTTCATGGGAGAAACAGGGGCAGCACTATGTCGACCTGTTCCGCCGCCTCGTAGTTTAGTGCCGGGACAAAGTCGTAGTTTTCGTCGTAGCTTGGTGCCGGGTTAACTTCGATTTTGTCCCGGCACCAAACTACGAAACTACGGGCTAAACCTACGACTTTGTCCCGGCACTAAACTACGAGCGGCTGGCCGCCTGGACTGAGGCGCGAATGCGGTCCGCGAGGCGCGCGGTCAGATCGCTCGGTTTGAGGCGCCAGCGCCAGTTGCCCGCGGCGACGCCCGGCCGGTTCATACGATGCGACGTATCCAGCGACAGGTAATCCTGCATCGGTATCACGGCCAGACGAGCGCGCGACTGTAATACGCTGTGGATCGCAGGCCACGGCATGGCGTTCTCGTTGCCACCCGTCTCCGCGAGGACCGTGTGCCGGACTTCCGGCGCGAGTGCATGAAACCAGCCGAGGGTCGTGTCGTTGTCGTGCGTGCCGGTGTAAGCGACCCCCTGCACTTCGTGATGCGCGGGCCGATGCGGATTGTCCGGCAGGCCGTCGAATGCGAACTGGAACACGTGCATCCCGGGTAGCCCGAACTCGTGCCGCAATTGCTCGACCTCCGGCGTGATGTCGCCGAGGTTTTCCGCCACCAGCGGTAGCGTACCGAGATCGCGTTTAAGGGTCGTCAGCAGTTGCCGTCCCGGGACCTCCCGCCATTCTCCATCGCGCGCGCTCGCCGCGCCCTCCGGGATCGACCAGGTTGCGATGAGCCCGCGAAAATGGTCCAGGCGCAACAGGTCGCAGCGCCGCAGCTCGTGGCGAACGCGCTCCACCCACCAGCGAAAGCCGTCGTTCTGCATCGTCTCCCAGTCGAACAACGGATTGCCCCAATACTGACCGTCTTCCGCAAACGCATCCGGCGGGACGCCGGCCGTCGCGCGGGAACGTCCGTCCGGACCCAACTGAAACAGACGCTGGTTGCTCCAGACATCGGCACTGTCGGCGACGGTAAACATCGGTAAATCGCCGTACAGCAGAATCCCGCGGTCATTGGCATAGCGACGGAGCTGCCGCCAGGCGTCGTCGAAACGAAACTGATCCAGGTACACGCCGGCAATCTCCTCGACATGCCTCTTCATCAGCGCCGCAATCGCCGCATCTTTTCTGTCTCGCGCATCCGGCGGCCAGTCCCACCACGCGGCGTTTCCGCTGTGACGTTTCAGGATCGTGAAAAGTCCGTAATCGGGCAACCAATGAAGCTCGCGTTCGACGAATTCTGCGACATCGGCCGGATTGACCGTCTGGCCGGCCATTTGCGGCAGCAGGCCGGCATTCCCCGCGAATACGGACACCGGGCTGTACGGTGATCCCTCCATGTCGGTCGGCGCAAGCGGCAACACCTGCCACACGTGGCAGCCGGCGCGCAACAGGAAATCCATGAACTCGTATGCGGATCCGCCGAGGGTTCCATTCGGCAGTGACGTCGGATGCAACAGGATTCCGGCAGAGCGACGTGTCAGTACTTCGTCACTCATTCATTGATTGGCGCGGCGCATGGCGCCGCTGGTGCCGGTTGATGCTTCGCCGGTTTCCGCGGCCACCCTCAGATGCTCGGGAGGCGGCTCACCGAGCAGGCGATACAAAGAGTCGAGATGTTCGCGGAACAGGCTGTCGAACGCGGCACTGTCTTCGGGGAGGTTGTCGCTGCCCAGCCACCAGAACCAGTCCGAACCTTCGCACACACCGAGTTGCTCGAGTATGGCTTCGCGTGCGGCGGCGTCCATTTGAGTCGCCGAGTGTTGTGACGTGAGCACGCGATCGACACTTTCCTTGGCTGCCGACAACAGCTCCCAGGCCCGATTTTTCAAGGGGTCGCCGATCCATACGGAAAAATTGCCGTACACCCAGCTGCCGGCGACGAGACGAGGCAACGGGCTGCGCACCACGCCGCGGTCGAGCAGTTTTTCGAATGTCGTCATTTCGATGTGCGGATGCCGGGCCAGCCGGGAGTACAGGTGCTGCAGGAAATACCAGGCGTTGTAAGGATAATGCTCCCAGGCATTCTCACCGTCCATGATGATGCTGACGACGGGCGGCGCCGTACCCTCCCATTGATTCCAGATAGATTCGAGCCGCGCGATGAGGTCGTTGACGGCATCGTCCGCGCCCCACTTCGAATACTGAAAGCCGATGCGATCCGAGAGTTCGTCATCGCGAAAGAAAAGCGTCAAGTCCTGGCCATCGCGAGGAGAATGCCATGACTGCAAGTGCGCCCCCTCCGTGTAAATACCAATCGAGTGGGTCAGCACATTGGTCCCGGTCGCTGTCCAGGCGAAGCCGAATTCTCCGAGCAACGGCAGCACGTCTTCACTGAGCCCGCCTTCGGACGGCCAGCAGCCTTTCGGCCGAAATCCGAAAAATCGTTCGAACGCGGACAAGGCGCGTTCGATGTGCCAGCGGCAGCGGTCCGCGCCGCCCGGATAGTTATTGTCGGGGATCGTCACGTCGGGCATGGCTTCACGCGCAACGGCCAGATCGATCAGCAACGGCAGAATGGGGTGAGCGTGCGGTGTCACGGACAACTCCACGCGCCCGCCCTCCGCGAGCGTTCGATAACGCGGAATCAGCGCGCCGAGCGCCTCACCGATCGTCCCGAGCAGCCGTTTTCCTTCGTCTTTCGTGAATCCGCCGCCTTTGCGCAGCAACTCGCGGATCGACGCATGCTCACGACGCAGGCTCTCGCCCGTCCACGCCAGGTGATACCAGAGCAAAAGATCGCGCAATGTCGGCTCATCGAGCGGAGCGCCCATTGCAATCGCCGTTTCCGCGCGCGCATACAGCGACGCATACGGCGGAAATGCGTCGATCATGTGGGTCTTGTTCGCGTGCAGGCAGGCATTGGCAAGCGCCAGTTTGTCCCGATCCAAATCGGGCAGGTCGCCGCCCAATGCATCGAGCAGCGGATCGCCGATCGGCTGCCCGTCTTGTTGCCACCGTGCGATACGCACGGAGTAGTCAGACAGTTGCTCCAGCAGGATCGTCGAGAAGTTGACCACCGCGCGGGCGCCGGGCACCGTTTCGAGATGCGCGGCCATGTCGGTGTAGTCCTTGATGCCGTGCAGCCAGGTCCAGGGCTTCACGTAGCTGCCTTCGATCGCGTCGCGATACTGCGGTTGATGCAAATGCCAGCACAGTACGAGTTGCAGTTCACCTGCCGTCATGCGGGTCGCGTACTGCCGGAGTCCCTGCCGCTCATCGCATCAATGGAGCATGTGGGGGCAAATGAGGACGACGCCCTGGTCAGTGCGAAAAAAACGTCGCGCGTCCTCCTCGGCATTCTCACCGATGACACTGCCATCGGGGATCACGCAGTCCTCGTCGATGACCGCATGGGTGATCCGGCAGTGACTGCCGATGCGGACGCGCGGCAGTACCACGGCCTGGAGCAGGCGGGATCCTTCCTTGACCTGGACGTTGTAGAAAAGTACGCACTCGCGCACTTCGGCGCCAGACACGATGCAACCGTCCGAAACCAGCGAATTGATGGCCATGCCGCGCCTGCCCGGTTCGTCCAGAATGAACTTTGCCGGCGGCAGCTGCTCCTGGTAGGTCCAGATCGGCCACTGGTCATCGTAGAGATTCAGTTCGGGGTCAACGTGCGCCAGTTCCATGTTGGCATCGAAAAAAGCGTCGACGGTTCCAACGTCCCGCCAGTAACTCTGGGCTTTCGTTTCAACGTCGTGAAACGGGTAGGCGTAGACCCTTTCCTTGCGGTCGATGCTGTCCGGCACGATGTTACGGCCGAAATCATGCGCCGATCCCGGATTGGCTGCGTCCTCGATCAACTTGTCGGAGAGAAAATCCATTTCGAACACATAGATCCCCATTGAGGCAAGCGCAGTGTCCGCCGAACCCGGCATCGGGTCCGGCTTGGCCGGCTTTTCCACGAACCGGTTGATGCGGTTATCCTCGTCAACCGACATGACGCCGTACGAGGTGGCGCTTTTGAGCGGAACCTCGATGACTCCTACCGTAATATCCGCATTCTTGCTCGTGTGGTAGGCAATCATCGGACCGTAGTCCATTTTGTAGATATGGTCGCCGGCCAATATCAACACATATTCCGGATGGTGTTCGCGCACGATCCTCAGGTTTTGATAGACCGAGTCCGCCGTGCCCTGGTACCACTCCTGGCCAAGCTGCTGCTGCGCTGGAACAATCTGCACGAACTCCCCGAATTCGCCGCGCAGGTAACCCCAGCCGCGATTGATGTGCTGGATCAGCGAATGCGCCTTGTACTGTGTGAGCACGAAAATCTGGCGAATGCCGGAATTGACGCAATTCGACAATGGAAAGTCGATGATGCGGAATTCGCCGCCGAACGGTGCGGCCGGTTTGGCACGATTCGCCGTCAGGTCGCCCAGTCTCGAACCGCGGCCGCCCGCCATGATTACGGCCATGGTGCTACGGGTAAGACTGCTGACGAAGCGACCGGAACGCCGCAATTTCATGTGCTCTCCTGTTGCCGTCCGTGGTCCCGCGATCGAGCGGGCATGGCGGGCGCAGCCAGTATGCTACATTCGAGGCGTTCCGTTCCACCTGTCCGCGAGGACCCGAAGAATTACTCCTGACCGACGTATTGCCATGCTCCGAGCTGACGATCCCGACGCCGTGCGCCTGATCGAGGCGCGTCATCACGACCCGTTCGCGGTCCTTGGCAGGCACGGCGACGGCAGAACGATGATTGTGCGTGCCTTCCTGCCCCGGACCCGCAATGCGTTCGTTGAAAGCGAGGAGCGTCCCATGCAGCGCGTGGGACAGACCGATCTGTTCGAGTATGCGGGAGACGACGGCAAGCTGCCGCCGCACTACCGCCTGATCGTCGAGGACGAATACGGCCAGCGGCACAACCGATTCGATCCTTACTCCTTCGAGCCGCTGATCGAAGATACGGACCTGCAACGATTCAACGCCGGCACGCATACCCGCGCGCAATGCTTTCTGGGCGCGAACGCAAGAACCGTCGCCGGCATCGACGGCACGCTGTTTGCGGTGTGGGCTCCGAATGCGGAGCGGGTCAGCGTCGTTGGCGATTTCAACGGGTGGGACGGCCGCTGTCATCCGATGCGGAGCCGCGGACAAAGCGGCGTGTGGGAGCTTTTTGTGCCGGAAATGCGCGAGGGTGCCTACAAATTCGAAATCCGGAACCGCGACACCGGTGGCCTGCACCTGAAATCCGACCCGTACGCGAAATGGAGCGAACGGCGGCCGGCCACCGCCAGCCTGGTCACTCGCGGTCATTACGAATGGGGTGACCGGGAATGGCTGGACGCCCGCGCACAGCGGCCCTGGCAATCCGCGCCGATGACGACTTACGAGGTCCACCTGGGGTCCTGGCGCCGCACCGAGGACAACCGGTTCCTGACTTATCGATCGCTGGCATCGCAACTCGCGGACTATGCGAACGACCTCAACTTTACGCACCTCGAATTGCTGCCGGTGAACGAGCATCCGCTCGATGAGTCGTGGGGTTACCAGACCACCGGCTATTTTTCCCCGACCAGCCGGTACGGCACACCGGACGAATTTCGTGCTTTCGTCGATCATTGTCATCGGCAGAATATCGGCGTAATCCTGGATTGGGTCCCGGCGCATTTTCCGAGGGACGCACATGCGCTGGCGACATTCGACGGCACGAGTCTCTACGAGTATCACGATTACTGGAAAGCCGAACACCGCGACTGGGGCACGCTCGTGTTCAACTACGAGCGCAACGAAGTACGTGCTTTCCTGATCTCCAATGCGCTTTACTGGCTGCGTGAGTTTCACATCGACGGACTGCGCGTCGATGCGGTGGCCTCGATGCTTTACCTGAATTTTTCACGTCAGGCCGACACCTGGGTGCCGAACCGTTTCGGCGGTCATCAGAATCTCGAAGCCATCGATTTTCTGTGCGAACTGAACAACGTGATCGGGAAGGAATATCCGGATTGCCTGATGATTGCCGAAGAGTCCACTGACTGGTATGGCGTTACGGAAGCGACGTCGGCCGGAGGTCTCGGTTTCGATCTCAAATGGAACATGGGCTGGATGCACGACACGCTCAATTATTTCACGACCGACCCGATCTATCGAAAATATCATCAGGACTGGCTGACATTCGGGCCGACTTACGCCTTCAACGAGAAATTCGTCCTGCCGCTGTCGCACGACGAGGTTGTGCATCTCAAACGCTCGCTTTTCGCAAAAATGCCGGGCGACGATTGGCAACGTTTCGCCAATCTGCGGCTGCTCTACACTTATCAGTGGAGTTTTCCGGGAAAGAAGCTGCTGTTCATGGGCGGCGAATTCGCGATGACGACAGAGTGGAATGACCGCGAATCCCTTCCCTGGCACCGCGCCGGTGAACCAGGCCCCGCCGGGATCATGGCCCTGATTCGCGACCTGAACCGACTGCAGAAAGATCATCCGGCACTGTCCGGGTGGGATTGCGACCATCGCGGCTTCCAATGGCTGAGCGGTGATGACCGCGACCACTCGGTCATCGCGTTCATGCGTCACGCCCCCGGGCAATCGCTCGTGGTCGTTCTGAACTTCACGCCGATGGTGCGACGCGACTACCGCATCGGAGTGCCCGTTGCGGGGAGTTACCGGGAACTCATGAACTCCGACCTGTCGCGTTACGGCGGCAGCGACGTCCACAACAGCGCACCCATCGAAAGCACACCGATCGCCTGGCACGGCTGTGAGCAAAGCATCGTGGCGACGCTGCCGCCTTTGGCCGGCCTGATCCTGGTGCGCGCGGATTAGGAGCGGATAGCGGCCCGGTTGCGCTGCGTGGTTCGATCACCCTCGGTCGCCCGCATGGCAGGCTCCTACAGAGGCCCGATTCGCTGCCACGAGGGCGCTCGCCAGCGACGGTAGGGGCGGAGCATGGATCGGGGAGGTCTTTTCAGGATCGGGCGCAACAGGGATGTTGCGCCCGAAGCCTGCAAGGACGTATTCACGGCGTTCCTGACGACTGCAGGGATGCAGGAGGCAGAGCGAAGCAGGATGCCAGAGCCGAAAAAGACCTCCCCGATCCAGGCTCCGCTTGCCAAGGGGAGTTCGCCCTACTGCGACCTCGTGTGCCACAGTTTTTCGTCGTACTCGCGAATCGCGCGGTCGGACGAGAACCAGCCGACGCCCGCGGTGTTGTGGATGGCCGCACGCCACCAGCGTTCGGCATCTCTGTAGGCTTCGACCGCCTTGTCCTGGGCCGCGGCATACGACGCGAAATCCAGGGTGTTCAGAAAATAGTCGTGGTCATACAAGCCGTTCACGATCGCCGCAAAGCGCTCCCGTTGATCCGGCGAGAACTCGCCACTGCCAATTGCCCCCAAGACGTCGCGTAACACCGGGTTATTCTCGATCGCGCTGCGCGAGTCGAAACCGTCGCGGCGCGTTTTCGCGACTTCGTCCGCGGTCAGACCGAAGACGAACATGTTATCGGCGCCGACGCGATCGCGAATTTCGATATTGGCGCCGTCAAGCGTACCGATAGTCAGCGCGCCATTCAGCGCGAGCTTCATGTTGCCGGTGCCCGACGCTTCCATCCCGGCGGTCGAAATCTGCTCGGACAGATCCGCGCCGGGAATAATCGTCTCGGCACGGGAGACGTTGTAATCGGACATGTAAACGACCTTAAGCCGGTCGCCGACAGCAGGGTCTGTATTGACGATTTTTGCGATATCGTTGATCAGCTTGATGATGAGCTTGGCAATCATATAGGCCGGCGCGGCTTTGCCGCCGAATATCTTGACGACGGGCAGCCAGTCCCTGTCCGGGTTCGCTCGAATCGCCTGATAGCGGGCGACGGTCTGCAAAACGTTGAGAAGCTGACGTTTGTATTCATGGATGCGCTTGATCTGCACGTCGAACAGGGCATTCGGATCGACGACCAGGCCAGAGCGCTTTTTGATTTCGCCGGCGAGTCGGATCTTGTTTTCTTTTTTCGCATTTGCAAAACGTGCGCGAAACTCACCATCGTCCGCGAAACCGGCAAGCGCATCGATCTTGCCGAGGTCGGCAACCCAGGCGTCACCGATGGTCTCGTTCAGCAAATTGCGTAATGGTGCGTTACAGTTGTACAGCCAGCGGCGCGGCGTCACACCGTTGGTCACATTGACGATGCGCTCCGGATAAATCGCGTGCAATCCCTTGAAGACGGTTTGTTTCATCAATCCGGTATGCAGCGCCGACACGCCATTGACTCTGTGACTGCCGATAAATGCCAGATTGCCCATCCTGACGGAACCGCCGTTGTCGTGATCGATCGCGATCCATTCGTGGATATTCACGTCAGCCGGCGTGCTCGTGACCGACGCAACAAATTGCTTATCGATGAACTCGATCAGTTGCAGGTGCCGAGGCAGCACTTTGGCAAACAACGGCATCGGCCAGCGCTCGAGCGCTTCCGGCAACAACGAGTGGTTGGTGTAGCTCAGGCAGTCGCGCGCCATCCGAAACGCGTCATCTTCCGCAATGCCGTGATCGTCGATGAGCAAGCGCATCAATTCGGGAACTGCGATGGCCGGGTGCGAATCGTTGAGCTGAATCGCGACGAAATTGGCGAGCGTACTTAAATCGTCATGGTCCCGCAGAAACCGCCGCAACAGGTCCTGCAGCGATGCGGAGGTGAAAAAATATTCCTGTTTGAGGCGCAGCTCCCTGCCCTGCTCGGTCGAGTCGTCCGGATAAAGCACGCGGGTAATGGTTTGAGCCAGCACCTCCTGCGTCGCCGCGCGCAGGTAATCCCCCTGGTTGAAGTGGGACAGGTCGAACAACCCTGCGGGCTTTGCCGACCAGAGCCTGAGCGTATTGACATGTGCGCCGGTCCAGCCTGTCACGGGCGTGTCGCTGGCGCTCGCGATGACCGTTTCCGCGGGTTGCCAGCGCACATTCGGCGGCAGGTCCGGGTCCGCGTGTCCGCCGAAGTTCACCATGTAGCTCGACTCCTGCCGCTCGAACTCCCATGGATGTCCCAGCATCAGCCAGTTTTCTGCCTGTTCGACTTGCCAACCGTCGGCGAGACGCTGCCGGAATAATCCGTTTTGATAGCGGATTCCGTAACCGAAGGCTGCGATGCCGAGCGTCGACATTGAATCGAGAAAGCAGGCCGCGAGGCGGCCAAGTCCGCCGTTACCGAGCGCAGCATCGGGTTCGCTGACAGCGACAGCATCGAACTCGACGCCCAGTTCCGCAAGCGTTTCGCGGCAGACCTCGGTAATTCCCAGATTCGACATCGTATCCGTGAGCAATCGGCCGATCAGGAATTCCATCGACAGGTAGTAAACGCGCTTCACACCGCTCGAGTAGGTTCGGCGCGTCGATTCCATCCATGCATCGACGATTCGATCGCGGATTGTCAGGGTCAGGGCGACGCACCAGTCTCGGGCGACTGCGTGTTCGGCATCTTTGCCTACGGAGTAGATGAGGCGGTCGAGGAGCGCTTTTTTCAGCTCTTCTTTTGTCGGTATTTGCATGGTCACTCGGTGGATCACGGCCCGCGGATTAAACAACGGAAGTGCGCTGCGCGCAATGATCTGCGTCTTATAAATCGACGAACGTCAGGGAAACGTTTTGAATGCTGATGGTTATCGCAGAAATTACTGGCGTTTGGCGCTGCTTTTCTTTTTTCTGCCGGGTTGCGCAGGGTTCTGCGCAACTGCCGCCTTGCCATCGTCCGAATTCCGTTCCTCGTCGCAGAGTTGCACGCGAAGATCCGTGAGCGTGTGCTGGAGATGTGCATGCAGCAGCTTTTTGACTTTTCTCGAATCGCGGTCGAGCCAGGCATCCAGGATTTCCTGATGCTCCGATTCGGCTTTTACGTGCCGATAGCGCGGCTCCAGGTGCTTGCGGACGTAACGGTCGGCGATGATGTGCAGACCCCTGACGACGTTTGCACTGACCGTTTGTTCACCGGGCCGTATCAACGCCAGGTGAAACGCCCGGTTCAGCGCACCGACTGAAGGCTCGTGTGCCGCCGCGGCGACGGCCAGCCGGTTGAGCGCATCCTGCGCCGCCTGCTGTTCTGCATCGGTTGCGACCTTGCAGGCGGATGCCGCGGCGTCCGGCTCGATCTTCAGGCGCAGCGCATACACTTCCTCTGCTTCTTTCGCACTCATCGGCCGCACGAAGAATCCGCGGTTCGGATGTGAAACGAGCAGGCCGTCCTGTTCCAGGCGAGCCAGCGCTTCACGCAATGGAATTTTGCTGATCTGCAGTTCCGCAGCCAGCGAGTCCTGCCGAATGGGGACATTCGGCGGTATCTCGCCGGACAGAATCCGGTCGCGCACGATGTCAACGAGCCGATCCGAAATCGTACGAATTTCAAGCACCATCTGCGATCTTCCTGGGAGATCTGCCTTCATCTCAGTATCCTGCCGTGCCACTTTACCACGCGCATAACGCCCGGTGCGGCGGCGTCATCGACGGCAAACTCATTCGACAAGAAAGCCTTCCGCAAACGGGTCGTCCGTATCGATCCAGATCGTGTTGTGGCCGGTGGCAATCGCGGATCCTTCGATCGACGGCAGGATGGCGTTAAAGCCTCCGAGTTCCACTTCGTCTTCGATGCGTCCGGTGAAACGGCTGTGGATGTAGCTCTCGTGCACGAACTGCCGGCCGACCGCGAGCCGGCCCTTGGCAGCGAGATGGGCCATCCGCGCGCTCGTCCCGGTGCCGCAGGGGCTGCGATCGATCGCGGCATCGCCATAAAAAACAGCATTTCGCGCATCGGCGCCCGCACTGGCCGGTTGGTCGGCCCACAGGACGTGGCTCACGCCGTGAATGGACGGATGCAGCGGATGCACCGGATCTACCTGTGCCTGAACCCGCTCCCGCACCCGTCGGCTGAGCTGTATCAGCCTTGCGGCTCCGAGATCGTCCAGGCCGGTGTACGGGCCCTGCGGTTCGACAATCGCGTAGTAGTTGCCGCCGTAAACCACGTCGACGGTCAGGCGGCCGAAATCGGGCACATCGATGACGATTCCTTCGGCTGCCACGTAGCTCGGCACGTTGCGGATGCGCACCGACCTGACTCGTCCGGCAGACATTTCGTAGGTGGCATCGACGGTGCCCGCGGGCACCTCGATGCGCAGCCTGCCGTCCTCCCGTGGATGCACGAGGCCGTGCTCGAGCGCAAAAGTCACGATGCCGATGGTGCCGTGCCCGCACATCGGGAGGCAGCCGCTGGTCTCGATAAAAAGTATGCCGAAATCGGTATCGCTTTCTGTCGGCGCGAAGATGAATCCTCCGGACATGACCGCGTGCCCGCGCGGCTCGAAACAGAGGCCCGTCCGGATCCAGTCGTACTGCCGCAGAAACTCGAGCCGGCGATCGGCCATCGAGTTAGTCTTCAGAAACGGCCCGCCGCCCACGACCAGCCGCACCGGATTGCCGGCGGTGTGACCATCAATGCAGAAGAATACGTGTCGCACGCCAGTCAGCCCCTGGACCGCGGTGCTTCCGGGGATTCTTTCTTCTCGGGCCGGAAAGTCATGGACACTCCCGCGATTGAATTTTCGTATACTGTATATGAATTGTAACAGGAATCAATGAACCGACGTGCAGGCAAAGTGTAAATCGGCAGTGATCGCGGGGGGCGGTATTGTCGGGCTCACTTGCGCGCTCAGGCTGCTGCGGCAGGGAATCGCCACGACCATCGTGAGTCCGGACGAAGCGACGCCACCGGCGTCATGGGGTAACGCCGGTCACATCGCGGTCGAGCAGGTCGAACCCCTCGCCTCCCGCAAAGCGATGAAAGAGGCCTTGCGTGTGCTCGTCGCGGGCGGCGGAGCCATCAGCGCGCCCCTCGGCGACATCCGCACCTGGGCGCCGTTCTTCCTGCGCCTGGCGCGCGCGTCGGGCGGCGCCCGTTTTCGCGCGGGTACCGCTGCCCTCGGCGCCTGCATGCAACGTGCGATGCCTGCGTGGCGCGCATTGCTCGCGGACCTTGGCCAACCGGAGTTGCTGATCGAAGACGGTCACTTCGTGGTGTGGGAATCTGCGCGCACTGCGCGGCAGGGACAGAGGTCCTGGCGCGATGCGACGCTCGGACCCGCGTCATTCAGAACAGCGACCCGTGACGAGTTCGAACGCCTGGCCGGCCTGATCGGCAAACAACCTGCCGGGGCAATCCGTTTCGAGGGCAGCGGCCAGGTCGCGGATCCCGGCCTCTTGCTCGATTCGTTGCTGCGTGCGATCACGGCGGCGGGCGGTGAGCGCGTAAAATCGCGCGCCAGGACGATCACGATCGGCAGGGACGGGCAAGCGGCGGTCGATACCGGCGACGGAAAATCACTGTCGGCTGACGCCATCATCGTCACCGCCGGCGTCGAGTCGGGCCCCTTGCTGTCGCCGACAGGCAGCGTGGTGCCGATCATTGCCGAGCGCGGCTACCATATCCAGGCGCCGACGAACGCCTGGCCAGCGACCATGCCGCCGGTCGTTTTCGAGGACCGCGCGATGATCGTCACGCGTTTCCTGACTGCGTTGCGGGCCTCGAGCTTTGTCGAATTTGCCCGCTTCGAGCGGCCGCCCACGCAGGCGAAATGGGCGCGGCTGCAAAGACATGTGACCGAACTCGGCCTGCCGATACGTCCGCCGGTCAGTCTCTGGATGGGCGCACGTCCGACCTTGCCCGACTACCTGCCTGCCATAGGCCAGAGCCGCCGCGCAGCCAATCTTTTTTACGCGTTCGGTCACCAGCATCTCGGGCTGACGCTGGCGGCGATCACTGCCGAGGTGGTCGCGGACCTGGTCTGCCGGCGCACGCCGTTCGTCGATCCGAAGCCGTTCGATATCGAGCGGTTTGCTTCCTGACAGGCCGTCCGCCTGGATCAATCGGCGGTGGCGATCGGCATGAGGCCCGGGCCGATGCCGAGTTTGTCCTTTTCGGCCTGCACCATGTCAGCAACATCCGCGAGCAGTTCCTTCGCGTCGTACACGATGCCGTCCTTGATCGTGTAGCGGATTCCGCCGACATGTTCCACCTTGCCGGTTTCGTCGTTCAACTTGATGGTGCCGGTTCCGAGGAGTACATGCAGATTGGCGAGCGGGTTTTCCTTGACGACGACGAAATCCGCTTTCTTGCCGACCCGTACGGACCCCACATCACCGTCGATGCCCAGTTGGCGGGCTCCCTGCAATGTCGCCGCATGAATCACTTCGAGCGATGAAAATCCGGCTTCACGCAGAAGCTCGAGCTCCTCAATGTAGCCGAAGCCATACAGATTGTAGATGTAGCCGCAGTCTGAACCCGCTGTGACCCTGCCGCCGCGATTCTTGTATTCGTTGACGAAGGCCATCCACAGATGGAAGTTCTCCTTCCAGTCCATCTCGTCTTCGATCGTCCAGTCGAACCAGTAGGAGCCGTGCGCGTCGCGGTTCGGACGATACCAGTCCCACAGACTCGGCAGCGTATAAATCTCGTGCCAGGGCGCACGGCTCATGCGCATGAAATCGCGGCTGGTCAGGTACGCCGTAAAAGTCGGGGACAATGCGAAATCGCGCTCGAGCAGCGTTTCCATCACTTCGTTCCACTTGTCCGAACCGGGTTTCGCGGCCTGTTTCCACAACCGCCCTGCTTCAGCAAACCGGTTCTGTTCGTTGTTGTAGTTGTAATCGACCGGGTAACGCTGAATCTGCTTATCGACGAACATCGCCTCCGGCAGGCCGTACCAGTGTTCCATCGACTTCAGCCCGTGCGCCGAAGTCGTCAGGACGTTGGCTTGCGTCACGTTCAGTTGCGCATGATGCATGGTGGAATTGAGGCCCTGTTTATTGGCCTCATCAAGCGCCGCCCACAGAATCTCCGCGGGCGTGACGATGAATTTGACACCGGATGCTCCCGCCCGCTTGATCTCACGGATGCGTTCACGCGCCTCGTCGGGCGTATTGATCGGCCCGGCTTCATCGGCGCCGAAGAACGGATAGATGTGAATGCGCGGCCCGGTAATCTCGTTCGCATCCAGCAGGCGCTTGATACTCATTTCCTCGGCCATCGTGCCGTCGTAGCCAACCGTGCGTCCCGAAGTGACGCCGTGCGCCAGCCATAGTTTCAGGATGTATTCGGACGGGACATGCTGGCCGGATCCCAGGTGGTGCAGATGCATGTGCGTGTCGATGAATCCAGGCAGGACGTACATGCCTTGAAGATCGATCTCACGCCCGCCATCGAGCGGCGGCCGCTCTTCGGGATCGATCTCGAGCAACGGGGCCCCGACATTCCTGATCTCTGCAATGCGATCGTTTTCGATCACGATGTCCACCGGTCCGTGCGTTGGCGCGCCGGTACCGTCAATGAGATTCACGCCGCGGAGTATCAGGCGCTCGTAAGGCCCCTCACCCTCGGAGCGTCGCGGTATCGGATCGGCGCCGGCCTGTGCGGCCGCCGTCAGCGGCACCAGGCCCATGGCCACCACGCTGCACAGCGCGAGCGCCAATCCTTTGAATGATTTCCACCCGCGTCGCTCTTTGTTCATCCCCACTCCCCCCTTCGATTGTGTGTCTGCGTGGTTTCCGCAGGCTGCGCACCCTGAATCGTATACATTATGCTATTCCGGGGCAGGACAATCAACGCGCACCTTGGGACCGGCGTCCTGTGTTACCCTGATCGGTGAGAAATGCCCCGCCGTTTCCTGCGCTCTGCGCCAGCCTTTCAATCCTGATTGTAAACACGAAGCGATGCCCCGACACTGCCATCGCATTCGAACATGCAATCACGCGAGAGGATCAACCATCGATGTCTCCGATCGAAAAATTCCTGCAGGGCCAGTCCGCCATCGTCACCGGCGGCAGTTCGGGAATCGGTGCAGCCTGCGCGCTGGAACTCGCGCGGCGCGGCGCCAATGTCGTCATCAATCACCTGCACGATTCTGAAAGCGCGGATACCGTTGCGGAACAGTGCCGGCAGTACGGAATCGAAGCGATTGCAATCGAAGCGGATGTATCTATTGCGGATCGGGTCGATGCCCTGTTCAATGAATTCGACACAGCATTCGGGATGCTGGATATCCTGATCGCGAACGCGGGTATTCAGCTTGATGCGCCGTTCGTCGACATGTCGCCGGTGGCGTGGCGGCGCGTGCTGGACGTCAACCTGACCGGGCAGTTTCTGTGTATGCAAAAAGCGGCAGAACGCTTCCTGCAACAGGGCGTTCGCGAGCATGTATCGAGATCCGCCGGCAAGATTGTCGAGATGAGTTCGGTGCACGACGAAATACCGTGGGCAGGCCACGTCAACTACGCGGCCTCTAAAGGAGGCCTCGGCATGTTCATGAAATCTGTCGCACAGGAACTGGCGCCTGCGAAGATTCGGGTCAATGCCGTGTCACCGGGCGCGATCAGGACGCCCATCAACGAGAGCGTCTGGCGGGATGAAAGCAGGGCCGCACATCTGCTCGAGCTCATACCTTACGGGCGCATCGGCGAGCCTGACGACATCGCGCGCCCGGTGGCGTGGCTGGTATCCGACTATGCCGACTACATCACCGGAGCGACACTTTACGTCGACGGCGGCATGACCTTGTACCCCGGTTTTTCCGAGAATGGCTGAATCGAGACGTTCCATCTATAGCGATTATCCGCCGATCGAGGGCTACGGCATCGTCGGCAACCTGCAAACCGTTGCGCTGATCGGGCAAAACGGTTCGGTCGACTTCTGTTGCTATCCCGATTTCGACTCGCCGTCGGTGTTCGCACGACTGCTCGACAAGGACAGGGGCGGATATTTTCAGATCAGGCCGGCCGCGGAAGATGCAACACAAAGACAGATGTACCTGCCGGACACGAACGTGCTTGTGACGCGGTTCCTGTCGCTGGCGGGCATCCTCGAAATCATCGATTTCATGCCGCTTACCTGGGATTCGAACAGCCGCCAGCTCGTGCGGATCGTCAAATCGGTGCATGGCGATATCGACGTCGTCATGAAGTGTTTCCCGGCTTTCGATTACGGCCGCGCGCGAACGCGGACTTCGCAGGATCGCGGCAAACACTCGGTCCTGTTCGAGTGCGACCAGCGCGGGATTGCGCCGTCCCGGCTTTACAGCGACCTGGAAATCGACGCGGAACCGGAAGGCGCCAGCCGGCGTTTCATGCTCAAGGAAAACGACCAGGCCGTTTTCGCCTATGTCTGTGACGATACCGAGGACGTCGAATTCTCGAGCGAGGCGGTCGAGGACATGTTGCAGCAGACATCCGAATTCTGGCGCGAGTGGATTGCAGGCACCGAGTACACGGGGTTCGCGGAAGAACATGTCAAACGATCGGCGCTGGCGCTCAAGCTCCTCATTTCGCGCCGACACGGTTCGATGGTTGCAGCGCCCACGTTCGGGCTGCCGGAAGCGATCGGGGGAACACGCAACTGGGACTACCGCTACTGCTGGATCCGTGATTCCGCCTTCACCGTGCACGCGTTGCTCAAACTGGGATTCCGCGACGAAGCGTCCCGTTACATCGAATGGATCGCCAGGCGCTATGAAAACAGTGCCAGCGACGGGTCGCTCTCAGTGATGTATCGCCTGGACGGGGGCGACAATCTCGAGGAATCCGTACTCGATCACCTGGACGGCTACAAAGGCAGCCGCCCGGTCCGAATCGGCAACGCCGCGAATTCCCAATTGCAACTGGACATCTACGGCGAACTGATCGACAGCGTCTATCTTGCGCACAAGTACAGCTCGCCGATGACCTACCGCGGCTGGCAGCAGTTGCAGCAGACCATCAAGTATGTCTGTGAAAACTGGGATCAGCCGGACGAAGGCATCTGGGAATTCCGCGGAGGCGTCAGGCATTTCCTGCATTCCCGGCTCATGTGCTGGGTTGCCATCGATCGCGCCCTGAAGCTCAGCATACTGGGTTCGTTCCCTGCGCCGGTCGACGCATGGCGCGACGTGCGCAACGAGATTTACCGCTCGATCCACGAAGAGTTCTGGAACGACGAACTGCAGGCATTTGTGCAATATCGCGGAGGCAAGACCATGGACGCGTCGGTCCTGCTCATGCCGCTGGTCAAGTTCATTTCACCCATCGACCCCCGCTGGCTCTCGACAATGGATGCCGTGAACGAACAGCTCGTGATCGATGCGTTCGTCCACAGGTACAACGTCGAGCAGATCGACTTCGAAGGCCTGGACCGGTCCCGCGAAGGCAGTTTCACCATGTGTTCGTTCTGGTACTGCGAATGCCTGGCGCGCTCCTGCCAGGTCGACAAGGCACGATTGCTGTTCGAAAAAATGATGGGATACGCAAACCACGTGGGACTTTATGCCGAAGAACTCGGTTTCGATGCACGGCACCTCGGTAATTTCCCGCAGGCGTTCACTCACCTTGCGATGATTTCCGCCGCAGCCGCCATCGACCGCGCCATGGTCGAACACCAGCCTTTTTAGTTTTAGCGTACGTAACTGGCGCCGTTGATGTCGAACGTGCCGCCTGTCGCATGGTCGATCAGGCCGGACAGCAAAAACACGGCCATGTAGCCGACTTGCTCGGGCGGGGCGGCCACTCCCATCGGTATTTCTGCGAGTGCTGTTTCGTTGCCCGGCTCATGAATGATCGACGCCATGTCCGTTTCCACCCAACCGGGCGCGATGAGGAAGGCAAAGATGCTGTCGCTCGCATAGGCCCGGGCGATGGACCGCATCAAGGAAACGACAGCGCCTTTGCTGGCCGCGTAATGCAGATAGTCGACGGTGTCACCGCGAAAAGCGGCACGGCTCGCGACGGTGACGATGCGCCCGCCTTCACGCGCTTTGAAATGATGAATCGCCTCGCGGCAGAGATCGGCGACTGCCTGTGTATTGACCGCCAGCACCCGTTGCCAATCGCGATGCCAGACGTCATCGTCGTCGTCCAGACGGGTTGCAGGCGCGATCCCGGCATTGTTGACCAGCCCGTGTATGACGCCCGCATTCCGCAAGGCGTCCCGCCACAGTGTTACACCGGCACCTTTCCCGGACAGATCGCATTGCACTTTGTGGACCCGCTCGTCGCCGTAAGCCGTTGCCAGTTCGTCGAGGCTCCCGGCACTCTGGTGGTAGCTGCCGACGACCACGGCGCCCGCGTCGAGCGCTATTTTGGCGGTCGCCGCCCCGATGCCGCGCGACGCGCCGGTAATCAACAGGGTCTGGCCTTTCAACGAGAGCATTGCCGCGGCATTCTTCGGTGAGTGGTGGTGATGGGTGGACTTGAACCACCGACCTACGGGTTATGAGTCCGTCGCTCTGACCAGCTGAGCTACATCACCATTTCAGGGGGCAGGTCGCGAAAGGGCGCTAGTGTCCGACGGGCCCTTGTCGGTGTCAACCCGGGGGGCGACCCGTATAATGCGCGGTGCGCGAAATAGCCTGAGGAAGCCATGTTCGAGAACGCGGAAATCTCGCTTCAGCACCTGCCGGGCGCGGACGAGCTCGAGTGGCAGGCGCTCGATCCCCGATTCGTGAAACGGCTGCAGGTCTCGGGCCTGATCGGCGCTGCAATCATGACCTGCGCCGTCCTTGCACTCCACCTTATCCAGGCACAGATCGGAGGTCATTTTCCGGTGGGTATCGCGTGGCTTGCCCCCGCCGTTGCCGTTTTCTCGGGCCTCATCTGGCCACGGATCAGTGTGCCCAGGAAAGGCTATGCGGTTCGCGACAAGGATATCGTCTACAAATCGGGCGTCTTCTGGCGCACCGTGACGGCCGTTCCGCTCAACCGCGTGCAGCACGTCGAGACCGGCAGCACTCCCCTCGACCGGCGCTTCAAACTTGCGACGTTGCAGCTCTACACCGCCGGCAGTGCCGGCGGTGACCTGAAGATTCACGGATTGCCGGCCGGCGTCGCGGAGCGCTTGCGCGTGTTCGTGCTCGGCAAAGCCGGGGCCGCCGTTGAGCAAGGCTGACTCGAGCGGTTGGCAGCGTACGTCTCCGCTTGCGGCCGTTTTCTACCTTGGCAAGATCTACCAGGCACTCGCGAAGAACGCGCTACAGTCGCTCGCGCCGCTCGCTGCTTTTCTCGTCGCTTTCAGGGGCAATACGTTCACCAAACTTTCGATTGCGATCGGCGTTGTCGTCCTGGTCACCGTCACGCACGCGTTCCTGCGCTACCGGTTTTTTCGTTATCGGATACACGACAACTCGATTTTGATTCGCGAAGGTGTCTTCAACAAGAAGCAGCTCGACATCAAATTCGCGCGCATACAGGGTATCAACACGACACAGAACGTCGTGTTCCGCCTTTTCGGACTCGTAACCGTCAGTTTCGATACCGCCGGATCGTCGCGGAGTGAAGGCTCTCTGCCCGCCATTAAACTCGAGCTTGCGGATGCGCTCAGGGACCGGATTCGCCGCACGCGGCCCGCACCGATCGATGTCGCGGAAGAGATGACGGTCGAAGCAGAGGCGGACAGCAGAACACTCCTGCGGTTGACGGGTGGCGATATCGTCCGCATCGGGTTGTCGAGCGGCCGGGTGTTCCTGTTCCTGGTCCTGATCGGGCCGCTGAGCGAAACTATCAACGACGAGACCCGGCGCTGGGTCGAGGAAAGCGCCGTGCTAGAGGCCATCGGCGCCGCCCACGTCAGTTTCTCCGCGGGGATCGCCTTCGGCTTGTCGATCGCGGTGGGCATTCTGTTGATATTGCTGGCGGCCTCCGTTGCCGGCGCGTTACTTCGTTATCACGGGTACGTATTGACCGCGGGCGATGACTTGCTGCGCTCGACCGGCGGGTTGTTGACCCGGCATGAACAGACCGTCAATCGTGCCAAGATTCAGTCACTGCACGTGTTGCAGAACCTGATGCTGCTCCTGTTCAAGCGATACCGCTTGCGGGCGCGGCAGGCGACGAGCGGAAGGAGCGCCGCCGGCAGCCGTTTCGACATTCCACTCTGCAACAGCGATCTACTCTCGGAAATCGGCTTCGAGATATTCCGCCAGGAGGGCGACGGGCTGGCGCTCGATCCGAGGGCCTCGTCGTTCGTGTCCATATCGCGGCACTATTTGCGGTCTCGAATCGTTTTGTACGGCGTGTTACCGGCGATGGCGGCCGTTGCCGGATTGTGGGCAATCTCGGGTGCGGCGGCATTGCTCGCGTTGCTGTGGATCCCGTTGATCGCAGTGGTTGCGTGGCGGAAGTACCGGAGGTACGGGGTTGCATTCACGGCTAACGGACTGGCGGTGCGCCGTGGAATGATCGGATATCGCCTCGTTCTCTGGCTGCACCGGAAAGTGCAGCGCGTCAGCATCTCACAGTCGCCGTTTCAGCGGCGCAAGGAGCTGGCGACCCTTCATTTCTACCTTGCCGCGGGGTCGGTTAGGATTCCGTTCGTGGATTACAAAGCGGCGCGGCAATTGCGCGATTACGTTTTGTATTGCGTGGAGTCGAGTCGGGCGGCCTGGCATTGACGGGTTGGCTCCGATCGGTCGCCCGCATGGCGGGCGACCCTGCGTCACTCCAATCAAACGTTGAAGCGGAAGTGCATGATGTCACCTTCCTGCACGACGTACTCCTTGCCTTCCAGGCGCAGGCGCCCGGCCTCCTTCGCCCCCTGTTCACCATTGAACGCCACGAAATCGTCGTAAGCGATGACTTCCGCCCGAATGAATCCCTTTTCGAAATCGGTGTGAATCTCGGCCGCCGCTTTCGGCGCGGTTCTGCCGATGCGCGTGGTCCAGGCGCGAACTTCCTTGGGCCCGGCCGTAAAAAAAGTCTGCAGGCCGAGCAGCCGGTAACCGCAACGGATCACCCGATCCAGGCCGGGTTCCTCGAGTCCGAGGTCGGTCAGAAACTCTGCCTTGTCCTCGTCTTCGAGTTGTGCAATTTCGGCTTCGATCGCGGCGCAAATGGCAACGACTTCCGCGCCTTCGCCGCGTGCAAGTTTTTCTACGGCGTCGAGATGCGGGTTGTTGGCGAACCCATTCTCGTCGACATTGGCGATGTACATCACCGGCTTGCCCGTGGTCAGGTGAAAATCCCGCAGAAACAGCTGTTCACTGTCAGCCAGTTCCAGTGAGCGAACAGGCAAACCCTGGTCAAGTTGCGCCTTGACTTTCCGTAGTGTGTCGCGATTTGCGATGGCACTCTTTTCGTTTGTTTTCGCGTTGCGCTCGGCTTTGTAAAGCTGCTTCTCCACCGACTCGAGATCGGCGAGCGCGAGTTCGGTATTGATTGTTTCGATGTCGTCGGCCGGATTGATCGATCCCGACACGTGTGTCACATCGTCATTCTCGAAACACCGGACTACATGCGCAATGGCGTTGGTTTCGCGGATGTTGGCAAGAAACTGGTTACCCAGGCCTTCCCCTTTCGATGCGCCGGCGACCAGTCCTGCAATATCGACGAATTCCATCGCCGTGGGAATGGTCTTTTGCGGCTTGACGATATTGCTGAGCACGGCCAGCCGGGGATCCGGCACCGCCACGACGCCGACATTGGGTTCGATCGTGCAGAACGGGTAGTTTTCCGCCGGGATTGCGGCCGCCGTCAGGGCATTGAAGAGGGTCGATTTGCCGACGTTGGGCAAACCGACGATGCCGCACTTAATCGCCATTGCTGCCAGCGTTTTTGCTGTTGGAACGAGTATGGAGCCGGTTCATTGCAATGTTGAGGCCCTGCCCGGCCAGTACCGGCAGCAAATCCACGGCCTCATCGATCGCCGAGAGGACGGCCGCTTCCACGTCCTCCGGGCCCCGTTTCAGCACATAGCCCGTCACTTTGTCCTTGTCGCCGGGATGCCCCAGCCCGAGCCGCAAGCGCATGAAGTCGCTTCCGCAGTGCCTGATGACGTCCCGGATGCCGTTGTGACCCCCGTGTCCGCCGCCTTTCTTCAAGCGCGCAACGCCCGTCGGCAGATCGATTTCATCGTGGGCAACGAGCAGATGTTCGGCGGACAGGCGATAGTAATCGAGGACGCCGCGTATCGGTGCGCCGCTCAGGTTCATGTAACTTTGTGGTTTGACCAGCCACACGTCGCCACCGGCCAGCACGACCCGGCAAATCTCGGCATCGAAGCGTTTCTCGAAGCGAAACTGCGCCCGTTCCTTGCGCGCGACGGCGTCCACAAACCAGAATCCGGCATTATGCAGCGTGCGCTCATAACGCTCTTCCGGATTGCCGAGTCCGGCCACGATGGTCAGGTGAGCAGTCATATCCGCGTTCCCGGTGCCGGCGGTATGCCGGCACCGGCAGTAGCGCCGTCAATCCGTTTCGGACTTGCCTGAGTCTTCGGCCGCCGTCTCGCCTTCCGGTTTCTCGCCTTCGACCACGACCTCGGCTGCGGCTGGCGCTTCTTCCTCGATGGGCGCCGCCTTGTGGACATGAACCGACACGATGGCGTGATCGTGTCCTTCACCGTGTGCCAGCTCGATGATTTCCACACCCTCCGGGACCTTGATGTCCGAGAGATGCAGCATGTCGTCCAACTGCAGCTCAGAGACATCGACTTCGAAGTATTCGGGAAGATCCTTTGGCAGGCAGCTCACTTCGACGTCGGTCATGAGGCGAAACACCGAACCGCCGCCCAGTTTCACGCCGGGCGCGATCTGATCGCCCACGACGTGAATGGGCACATGCATCCTGATTTTTTCGTCTTCCAGGATCCGCTGCATGTCCATGTGCAGAATCTGATGTCTGGCCGGATGACGCTGCACGTCTTTCAGAATTGCGGCCTGGCTGACGTCACCGACCTTGATGGTCAGGATGCTCGAGTAAAAGGCCTCGTGATCGAGCTGATGCAGGACCTGGTTGTGATCGAATGCGACTGCGCGGGGTGGGCGGCCGCCGCCATAGATGATTGCAGGAACCTTGCCGGCTCGACGCAGGCGGCGGCTCGCACCTTTCCCCTGGTCTTCGCGGAGTTCTGCAATCAGCCCGAATTCCTGTTTCATGGGAGTTCTCCGAAGGATTTCATATCTGATTGATTGTGCCGGAATTTCCGGCGTGTATCCCGGTCCTGGCCGCGACCAGCCGGAACCGGGCGCGCATGGTAGCGCAATTGCGGGGATTGGGCCAGACGGCCGGCGGAAAATTCGGGGGATGCGCTCGCGTAACGAGCGGATCAATCCACGTATAGCGAGCTGACCGATTCCTCGTCGCTGATGCGCCGCATGGTCTCGCCCAGCAGTTCCGCGGTTGATAACTGGCGGATCTTGCTGCAGGCCAAAGCCTCGTCGCGGAGCGGAATCGTGTCCGTGACCACGATCTCATCGAGCTCCGATCCGTCGATCCGCGATACCGCAGGGTCCGACAACACGGGATGCGTGATGTACGCCACGACTTGTCGCGCGCCGTGTCCCTTCAGGGCGCTTGCGGCGTGGCACAGCGTGCCGGCGGTGTCGACCATGTCATCGATGATGACGCAGGTCTTGTCCCTGACGTCGCCGATGATATTCATCACTTCGGACTTGTTGGCTTTCGAACGGCGTTTGTCGATGATGACCAGATCGGCATCGTCCAGGCGCTTCGCCAGTGCACGCGCGCGAACCACACCGCCGACGTCCGGCGATACCACCACCATGTTTTCGTACTTCTGCTTCCACACGTCCCCGAGCAATACCGGGGACGCATACACGTTGTCGACCGCAATATCGAAGAAGCCCATAATCTGGTCCGCGTGCAGGTCGACCGTCAATACGCGATCGACGCCCGCGGCGCCGATCAGGTTGGCCACGAGCTTGGCGGTGATCGGCACCCGCGAGGCGCGCGGTCGCCGGTCCTGACGGGCGAAACCGAAGTACGGCATGACCGCGGTGATGCGCGACGCCGATGCGCGGCGGCAGGCATCCACCATCACCAGCAGTTCCATCAGGTTCTCGGCGGTGGGCGGACAGGTGGACTGGATGATGAAGGTCTCGCGGCCCCGGATGTTTTCGAGAATCTCGACACTGATCTCGCCGTCGCTGAAGCGTCCGACGTGGGCCTTGGCGAGCGGCACGTGCAGCACCCGGGCGATCTCCTGCGCGAGCTTCGGATTGGAATTGCCGGAGAAGATCGCCATTGTCACCGGATCCATCGCCCTAAACCTCCCTGTATTGCGATGCTGCGAATGGGGACTTGAGGCGCGCTGACATGGCTGGGGTGGCAGGATTCGAACCTGCGCATGACGGGATCAAAACCCGTTGCCTTACCACTTGGCTACACCCCACTGCTCGGTCATACGAAACCTGTCGCAATAACTAAGTTGAATCAGCGAGTTACGCGATCATCGGTCGACGGTCGGCACATTCGCCCCGGTCGCGCGCAATTGTGCGGGGCGGTCCCGGAGGTGTCAACGACAGGCAGGCATCGTCGGTCGCCCGCATGGCGGGCTCCTTCTGCAGAGGCCCGATTCGACTGCAGAGGCACACCCCGGGACGGTCGGAGCGGAGCCTGGAGCGGGGAGGCCTTTTCAGGATCGTGCGAGACAGGAGGTCGAGCCCGAAGCCTACAGGGACGTATTCACGGCGTTCCTGAAAAGCCCTCCCCGCTCCAGGCTCCGCGTGCTATCGCCGTTGACCGCTCAAGAACAATGCGGCAACCCTACCCCGGTACCCGCCGGATCTGCGCGCCGAGCTGCCGTAGTTTTTCCTCGATGCGTTCGTAGCCGCGATCGACGTGGTAGATGCGGTCGACCAGTGTTTCCCCTTCGGCGGCGAGACCCGCCAGCACCAGTCCCGCCGAGGCACGGAGATCGGTCGCCATGACCGGGGCTGCGGTCAATTGCCGCACACCGCTGCAAACCGCCGTGTTGCCTTCGATGCGGATATCGGCGCCCATGCGCTGTAGTTCAAGCACGTGCTGAAAACGGTTCTCGAACACCGTTTCCGTCACGGTGCCGACGCCTTTGGCGACGGCATTCAGGGCACAGAACTGCGCCTGCATGTCGGTCGGAAACGCCGGGTACGGCATCGTCCTGATGTTGACGGCTTTGGGTCGCCGGCCCTTGATGTCGAGTTCGATGCGGTCCCCGTCGATACCGACCGAAGCGCCGGCTTTCTGCAATTTGATGAGCACGGCTTCGAGACTCGCTGGATCCGTGGATTTGAGCCGTACGTGGCCTCCGGTCATCGCGGCGGCAGCGAGATACGTGCCGGTTTCGATACGATCCGGCATGACGGCATGGGTCGTGCCGTGCAGCGACTTCACGCCCTGGATGCGGATGGTGCTGCTGCCGGCGCCATCGATTTTTGCCCCCATGCCGGTCAGGAAACGGGCCAGATCCGAGACTTCGGGCTCACGGGCCGCGTTTTCGAGCACCGTTTCGCCATCCGCCAGTGCCGCGGCCATCAGTAGATTTTCGGTGCCGGTGACGGTCACCGTATCGAATACCACGTGTGCACCGCGCAGCCGTTTCGCGCGCGCCCGGATGTAGCCATTCTGCACAGTGACATCGGCGCCCATCGCCTGCAGGCCGGCAACGTGCAGGTTGACGGGCCGCGCGCCGATGGCGCAGCCGCCGGGCAGGGAGACGTCGGCTTTGCCGAAGCGGCTGAGGAGCGGTCCGAGAACCAGGATCGATGCGCGCATCGTTCTGACGAGTTCGTACGGAGCGCGGTGTTCGGTTGCCTCGCTGACGTCGACTTCCACGTTCAGCTTGTCGTCGAAGGTTACGGTGACGCCCATGCTCTGCAGCAGCGTGATCATGGTGGTCACGTCTTTCAGATGCGGCACGTTGCTCACGGTGACGGGTTCGGACGCCAGCAGGGTGCCGGCAAGGATCGGCAAGGCGGCGTTCTTCGCGCCCGAGATCGTGATCTCGCCTTCCAACCGCGCGCCGCCCGTTATCAGCAATTTGTCCAAGTCAGATCGAACCGTCGTCCGTCGCGGCGAGCTGTTCCCATTCGGCGGTGGTGTATGCGCGGATCGACAGCGCATGTATTTCGTTGCCCATCAGTGGGCCGAGACAGCCATAGACGAGTTGATGACGCGCCAGGGGTCGTCGTCCGGCGAAGGCGTCCGACACCACGACAGCCTCGAAATGAGTGTTGTCCGCGCTCGAAACACGTGCGGCCGCGTCTGGAAGGCCGTCCTCGATCAGTTCCTGAATTTCTGCCGGGGTCATTGTTGAAGCTCACTGGATCATCAGCATGGCAGTCTATCAAAGCT
Source organism: Woeseiaceae bacterium (assembly GCA_050738315.1). Taxonomy (GTDB): domain Bacteria; phylum Pseudomonadota; class Gammaproteobacteria; order Steroidobacterales; family Woeseiaceae; genus IDS-8. The sequence goes on along the minus strand of JBOHZD010000051.1, from coordinate 5,356 downwards.
CAAAACGTATAAACTGTCGGTTTGTGCGGAGCGGAGCCGGGGAGCCCCTTTTGACGACCGAATTGACATCCGGGCAACTCCTGGCGCTGGCCGGACGCGTGCTGGAGATCGAGTCGCGTGCGGTCAATGCCTTGAAGCAGCGCCTGGACGGATCCTTCGCGGACGCGTGCCGGCTGTGCCTGGAAACCACCGGACGGGTGGTCGTGACCGGCATGGGCAAGTCCGGCCATATCGGCGGCAAGATTGCCGCGACCCTGGCCAGCACCGGCACACCTGCGTTTTTCATGCACCCGGCCGAGGCGAGCCACGGCGATCTCGGCATGATTACCGAACAGGACCTGCTCCTCGCGGTGTCCTATTCCGGCGAAACGGCGGAGGTCGTGACGATCCTGCCGCTGGTGAAGCGGATGGGTGCGAAACTGATTTCGATGACCGGCAAGCCCGGATCGACACTCGCGAAAGCGGCCGACGTCCATCTGAACGTCGCGATCGACGAGGAGGCCTGCCCGTTGAATCTCGCGCCGACCGCCAGCACGACAGCCACGCTCGCCATGGGTGACGCGCTGGCGGTTGCGCTCCTCGAGTGCCGCGGCTTCACGGCGGAGGATTTCGCGCGGTCCCATCCAAGCGGCAGCCTGGGCAAGCGCCTGCTGCTGCGCGTGTCTGATGTGATGCATACCGGAGATGAGATTCCGGCAGTCGGCGAGGACGTGAGCCTGAGCGCGGGCCTGCTCGAAATGACGCGCAAGAGCTTAGGTGTGACGGCCATTGTCGACGACTCGAACCGGATCTCGGGCATTTTTACTGACGGCGATCTGCGGCGTGCACTGGATGCCGGCATCGATGTCCACAAGACGGACATGAAAACCGTGATGCACAAGAACTGCAAGACCATCGCGCCGGATGTGCTGGCCGCGGAAGCCGTGCACCTCATGGAGGAGCACAAGATCACTGCCCTCCTCGTCGCGGATCCGGACAAACGGCTGGTTGGAGCGCTCAATGTTCATGACCTTTTCCGGGCAGGCATCATGTGACGGGGGCAGCTCGAAAGTTGTCTGCCGATACGCAACTCGCGGTTTTTGACGTCGATGGTGTATTCACGGACGGTCGCTTCTATCTGTCGAACGAAGGCATCGAATCCAAGGCTTTCTCCACACAGGACGGCTTCGGCGTCCGCAAGCTGCTGCGGGCGGGCGTTCATGTCGCGGTGATCAGCGGGCGCAGCTCGCGCGCGGTCGCCCTGCGCATGTCGGAGCTCGGTGTACCGCATGTGCTACAGGGTGTCGCCGACAAGGTTGCGGCATTCGAGCAGCTGGTCGCAAACCTGCAACTGTCCCATGAACAATGTGTCTATACGGGAGATGACGTTCCCGATTTGCCGCTGCTCCGAAGAGCCGGCTTTGCCGTTGCGGTGGCAAATGCCGTGGCCGAGGTCAAGGCCGCTTGTGACTATACGACCCATTGTCACGGCGGTTTTGGCGCAGTGCGCGAAGTCTGCGAATTGATTTTGCGCGTGAAAGATACGACGAACCGGACATGACTGCGCGCAACCTCATCGGGTTTGCGCTGTTGTTGCTCGCCGCCGCCGCTAGCTGGTTCCTGGCCGGTTCGTTGCGTGGGCCGGAACCTGAGGAAAGTCCCCGGAATGCGTTCGGCAGCGGCTTTTACCTTAAATCGGCGCGCATCCTGGGAACCGGCGAGCAGGGCAAGCTGCTGTATGAAATCGTGGCGGAATACGCGCAACAGAAAGAGAACGAAGAGATCGAGTTCCAGAATGTACAAATCAGTTATTCACCCGATGCATCCGTGCCGTGGACGCTCAATGCGGACACGGCGACCATCGGCAGAAATCAGGAACGAGTGATATTGAGCGGTCATGTCCTGGCAATGAGTGCGGCAGGATTTGGAGGCGAAGTCACCGAGATACGCACGCCAAGGCTCGAAATCCAGCCCGCAATTTTCCGGGCGGAAACGGACGAGCGGGTGCAGATTCGCATCGGGTCGCGCAGCCTGACGGCAACCGGCATGCTAGCATTGCTGCAGGATAATCGTTTGCAACTCAAATCCAATGTCAGCGGGAAATTCGTGCCGTGAGCCATGACAAGTTACGCCTGGCGGCGATCCTCGCGCTGTTATCCGCCGTCTTCCCGGCGTTGCCCGGCTCCGCGCTTGCGCAGGAGACCGACCTCCAGCTGCCGATTTCGCTCGACGCGGATTCCACCGACTACGACGGCAAGAGCTCGATGCTCATGTTCAGCGGCCTGAAACTCACGCAAGGAAATATCGGTATTCAGGCGGATGTCGGCCGCGCCAGCAATCTCGATTTCGAAGACAGCGTGTGGCAGTTCTCGGGCAATGTCGTGATCGATGTTGAAAACGGCCACATCGAGTGCGAAGCCGCCGACCTCCGGTTTTCGGGTCATCGACTGCAGCTGGCAAATATCACGGGGTCGCCCGCGACGTTCAGGATGCAGCGTCCGGATAGCGACGTCGTCACCTATGCCGAAGCCGGTAAACTGCAATACGATTTCACAGACAGCATCGTCGAATTTTCCGACAACGCCAGGATCACCGAGGGCGGCAACCAGATTTCCAGCGATTACCTTGTTTACAACATCAAGGAGCAGCGCATCAATGCGCAATCGGCAGGCGACGGGAAACCCAAGGTCAAAATCATCTATACGCCGCAGGACTCAGCCAATCCGGAAACGGACAACCAGGATTCTTCGGAGGATAACGACGACGAACCCCTGGATCCGAATGACGGAGCAGGCGCTCAATGAGCATTCTGAGCGTTCAGGATATATCCAAGCGCTATAAGTTTCGTGAAGTTGTCAAAGGAATCTCCCTCGAAATCACCAGTGGCGAGGTCGTGGGCCTGCTCGGGCCGAACGGTGCCGGCAAGACGACGGCTTTCTACATGATCGTTGGTCTCATTCCCTGCGACAAAGGCCGAATACTGCTGGACGGCCAGGATCTGACGAACCTGCCGATGCACCGACGAGCGTCGATGGGCCTCGGCTATCTGCCGCAGGAAGCCTCGATTTTCCGCAAACTCACGGTTGAACAAAATATCCTCGCCATACTCGAAAATCGAGCGGACCTGGACCGCGCGGGACGCGAACATGAGCTCGACCAGTTGCTGGACGAACTGCATGTCGGCCATGTGCGCACCGGCATCGGCATCAGCCTGTCGGGCGGCGAGCGGCGTCGTGTGGAGATCGCCCGGGCATTGGCAGCAAATCCGCGTTTTGTACTGCTGGACGAGCCGTTCGCCGGCGTCGACCCGATTTCGGTGCTCGACATCCAACGGATAATCAGGCACTTATCCGATCGCGGAATTGGCGTTCTGATTACCGATCACAATGTACGAGAAACCCTCGGAATTTGCGGTAGAGCCTATATACTGAACGATGGAACCCTGATCGCATCGGGATCCCCCGACGACATTCTGGTAAATCAGCACGTTCGAGAAGTGTATCTCGGACAGGAGTTCACACTCTGACTCAAAATCGCAAGTGCGGACCCAGGCATCGATGAGTACGCATTGCTCTCTGCCGCCATGGAACCAGGCACCGGCCATCGGGCCGATTGGCGAACAAACGATCCTATGTTGAAACCTTCGCTGCAACTCAAACTCGGCCAGTCCCTGACGATGACGCCTCAGTTGCAGCAGGCCATTCGCCTGTTGCAGTTGCCCGTGCTGGATTTGAGCGCGCAAATTCAGGACGCGCTCGAAGAAAACATCATGCTGGAGATGGAGGATCTCCCCGACGTTCCGAAAACCGACTCGGAACCGACTGTAGAAGTCGAAGCCGTCAAGCCGGAAGACACCTGGCAGGCAAATCCGATGGAACGTATCCAGGATGCCGGCTGGAACGGCGAAGGAAAACCAATCAATGAATACGCGGATCAGAGCGGCCAGTCCCTGCGGGAGCACCTCCTTTGGCAACTCGAACTCGACGATTTTACGCCGCGAGAGAGTGTCATCGGTGAAGCACTCATCGATTCCATCAACGACGATGGCTATCTGACCACCAATCTTGCGGACGTCATCGATTTTATAGGCGACAACTCGGCCGTTAGCGTCGACGAAGTGGAGGCGACGCTCAAGAAGGTGCAACGCCTCGACCCTGTCGGAATCGGCGCCCGTTCGTTATCGGAGTGCATTGTCCTGCAGTTGCAGCAACTGGACCGCTCGACGCCCGGGCTGGAACTCGCAATCCAGCTCGCAGAACTGCACCTCGATTTGATCGCCAACCAGGAATACGCGGAACTGCGCCGCGCCATGCGCACGTCGGAGTCCGATCTGCATGATGCTCTCGCGCTGATCAGATCCTGCAACCCGAAACCCGGACAGGCAGTGAGTTCGACCGCTGCCGAGTATGTCATACCGGATGTGTTCGTGCGCAAAGTCGATGACCGCTGGCAAGTCGAGATCAGCTCGTCGGGCATTCCCCGGCTGTCCGTGAACCAGCGCTATGCGCAGCTGTTGCGCGGCAGCAGCGATCACGCAGCGTTACGCACGCAACTTCAGGAAGCACGCTGGCTGGTGCGAAGTCTTGAAATTCGAAACGAAACGCTCCTCAAGGTCGCAACCTGCATCGTCTCCCGCCAGCAGGAATTTCTCGATCGCGGTGACGAGGCGATGAAGCCGCTCGTTCTGCGCGATGTCGCCGAGGAAATCGGCATGCATGAATCAACGATATCCCGGGTTACCACCAACAAGTACATGCACACTCCACGAGGCGTATTCGAATTCAAGTATTTCTTTTCCAGCCACCTGACGACGTCCGCTGGCGAAGACCAGTCCTCGACGTCGGTGCGGGCAAAGATTCGCAAGCTCATCGGCTCGGAAAATCCGGCCAAACCGCTGAGTGACAGCAAGATCGCAAAACTGCTGGCTGACGAGGGTATTACGGTGGCCAGACGAACCGTCGCCAAGTATCGCGAGGCGATGAAAATCGCGTCTTCGAGCGAGCGCAAGGTCAGAAAGCCAAGATAGTTACCGCAACAGGAGGGGCAAAACGAACTTCAGATAACTTTTGATCACGACCACGATCAGCTATTGGGAGATGATTATGCAACTAAGTGTTACCGGCCATCATGTAGACATAACTGCTGCCTTAAGGAATTATGTCGAGAACAAACTCGAAAAAATCGAACGACATTTTGATCTGGTATCTGACGTACACTGCATTCTGACCGTGGAAAAACTGAGACACAAGGCCGAAGCCACGGTCAACGTCAATGGCGGCAAGATTTACGCAGATGCAACCGAAGACGACATGTATGCAGCAATCGATAGCCTCGTAGACAAGCTGAACCGGCGAGTAAAAAAGTATAAGGAAAAACT
>JBOHZD010000050.1:0-3245 GCA_050738315.1 Woeseiaceae bacterium | reverse complement strand
GAATGCGAGGCACTCACCGCCGCCAATGTCGAAGAAGCAATGCATGTACGTGCGTTCCTTGCCGAACAGCTCCGTTTTCTCGCACCAGGTGGCAACCAGCGGAAACCCGATGATCTCCTCGTAGAATTTGCGCACGGCTTCCATGTCGGTTGTGACATGTGCATTGTGATGCAGTCGTCCGGCAGTATGTGGTTTCGCGTTCACCAGTCTCCTCCCCTGATCGCTCCTTGCACGATCAGAAACGTTTGACAAAGCTCAGACCATAGCGCCGCGGCGGCGCCTTGAACAGGAAGTGCGCGCCCGGCGCCGGGCCGGGCGAGAATTCCGCGTTGTACTCCTCGTCAAAGGCATTTTTCGCCCACAGCATCAGCGACCAGTCCTCTGCGACGTCGAGTCCGATCCGGACGTCCACCAGGTCGACCGGGCTCCGCACCGAGATGTTGCCCGGGTCCCACCAGGTATCGCCGATCTTCTGGTAGTCCAGCCGAATCACACCGTCCGTGCTCAGGCCGAAGACTTCGAGCGGATACCGGAACACGCCGCCGAGGTTCAGGGTGTACTCCGACACCAACGGCGCCTGGTTGCCGTTATCGGCGGGATCGGCCGCTTGCTTGATCTCGCTGTCCGTGTAACCGACACCGAAGTACGCGCTGAAATAATCGTTGAACTGCGCGTTACCCTCGAGCTCGAAACCCATGTACTCGACTTCGGGAATGCTGCCCAAGTTCTGCGTGCTCGTTCCCGGGTCGAAGAAGAAGAAGTACGCGTTTTCGAAATCGGTGTAATAAGCGCTGAACGAAGTGAAGATCCGGCCGCCGGCAAAAATCGACTTGAGGCCGACCTCGTAGGTGTCTGCCGTCTGCTCCTCGAAGACGTCTTCGATTCCGGGTTCGAGCACGGCCTCACCCACGCCGGACTGGTTGAAACCGCCGCTGCGGAATCCGCGGCTGTAACCTCCATAGAAGGTGAGGTCATCATTGGGCCGGTACCGCAACGTCAGCTTGGGCTGCAGGTCATCCCACGTCTCCTCACGCACCGTGCCCGGCACCAGCCCGATTCCGGTAGAGTCGAACAGCGGCTCGGTCAGCGTCGTGTTCTCGCGGCTATCCTCGTCGTAGCGCAACGAGAAGGACGCCTCGAACGCGTCGTTCAGATCGTAGGCCATCTCTCCGAACACCGCCCAGGCGAAGTTGTCCTGGCCGTCGGACAGCAGGCCGAGCTGCGGGCTCGGGTCCGCCGGGTCGACGAACACCGAGGGCCGCGGCGTCCGAAAGACGGGAAAGACGCCGTTGCCCCGATCGATCTGGTTACCGGTGGAGATGAAGCGGTCGGTCGTGATGCCGTAGGTCCCGAGAATCCAGCGGAAGCGCTGCTCGGTCGGTGAAACGAAGCGGAATTCCTGGCTCCAGGAATCCGTTTCGAGAAACTGGGTCTGGCTCAAGTCCACGACCGCGTCGCCCGTCAGGAATCGAATGAAGTCCCCGAATCCCGACGTCTCGACATTCAGGAACGATTGCTCACGCGGCAGGAAACTGAACTGGTCGCCCGTCAGGAGCTCTTCGAGGTCGTCGTAAGCCGTAATGGACGTGAAGGATCCGTAATCTCCCTGCCATTCGAGCTTCAGGCTGAACGTAAGCAGGTCGCGCTCGTTGACACCCGCGTTGTTGACGCTGACCGGGAGGCTCGTATCGTCGACTTCCGCCGCGATGTTGAAATAGAGCGCCTGCGTATCGAGCGCCGAGGTGCTGAGACGCAGATCGGCAGCAAACGCGTCGCTCGGCTCCCACAATAGCTTCAGCCTTCCCGAGACGTCCTTGTACGGATCCGCTTCCTCGTCGAGGACCGGATTGTCGATGTAGCCGTCGGTATCGACGTACGAACCGGACAGCCGGTACTTCAACGTGTCCGAACCTGCCAGCGGACCGCTGATCGTGCCGCGCGCGGTGTAGCCCGGCCCGGAATCGGCGCCCAGCTCGAACTGGCCGCCGAGCTCGTCAGTCGGTTGCTTCGTGACGATCGTGATCGCGCCGCCGATCGCGTTCCTTCCATACAGCGCACCTTGAGGGCCCCGCAGTACCTCGATCTGCTCGATGTCGAACAACTGCTGATTGAACTGGGCCGGGTTCGGCATCAGGACGCCGTCGACCAGCACCGCCACGGACATTTCGCTGTTCCTCGCCTGGGAAATGCCGCGGACGTTGATGAAGGAGTTTCCCGCATTCTGCGTCTGCACAAGGGTCACATTCGGCGTGAGCGCGATGAAATCGTGCGGCGTTTGGATGCCGGCCGATACGATTTCGGCCTCCGTAAACGCTCGAACGGACACGGGGCTTTCCTCCAGCGTTTCCGCCCGCTTGCGAGCCGTCACGACGATTTCCTCGAGAGTCGGCACTTGCCCCAGGACGTCGGTCGCTACGAGCACCGAAGACATCGAAAGCAGGATGACCTTGATCGGAACATTCATTGTCGCCCCCCATTTCTACTGCAACCAGCCCTCGGCAGCATGCTATGATTTTCGCCTAGCGAAATCAAATTCGATTAGCGAAAAAAGTCCGACCGAGGGCGTTCGATGACTGACAGGAAAAAGGCTCGTGCCGCCACGGCGATCTGCGAGTTCGATTCAGACCGGATACTGGTGCGGGGGCGCAACCTGGTCGACGACATCATGGGGAACTACTCCTTCTCCGATCTGCTGATATTGCAGGCGCTCGGCCGGGAACCCACGAAGCTGCAAAGCCGCATCGTCGACACGGTGCTTGTGACCATCATGGAGCACGGACTCGTCCCTTCCGCCGTCGTTGCGCGCCTGACGCATGGCGGTGCCCCGGAGTCGTTCCAGGGAGCGGTTGCGGCCGGGCTGCTGGGGGTCGGGGACCGCTACGCGGGCACCGCCACAGAATGCGGCGCCATACTGGAACGCATCGTTGCGGTGCCCGTTGCGGAACGCCCGGCGAAATCGCGGCAAGAAGTCGCGGCCTGCAGACAAATGCGCCGGCCTGTGCCGGGTTTCGGCCATCCGATCCACCACGCCAAAGACCCGAGGGTCGAGCGCCTTCTCGACATCACAAGGGAGGCCGGTGCCGGCGGGAGCTTCATCGATGCACTGGAACTGCTCGCCGACGGCGTCCGCAAGGAGCTGGCGACGCCCCTGGTGACGAACATCAGCGCGGCTATCGCCGCGGTCCTCGGCGAGGCGGACATACCGGCCCGCATGATGCGGGGAATCGTCCTGACGGCGCGGTGTG
>JBOHZD010000049.1:0-17469 GCA_050738315.1 Woeseiaceae bacterium | reverse complement strand
GTTCAGTTCCTCCCACTGGTTGAGCGGCACCCCCGGCGGGTACTCGATGTACGGAGCGAACTTGTCGGTGCCGCTTTGTTCCAGCAGCGTCTCGAGTTCCTCCCGGATCACCGGCGTCGCCGCCTCGAGATCAGGCAGCCACGGAAAAAGCGCGCGGTCGAAGAACGGAATCGCCGGCAGCCGCGGATAGTGCAGCATCAGCGGTTGCTGCACGTACGCCCTGGTCTGGCCGGAGAGAATGTCGATGCTTTCGTCGAAGCGCTCCAGGGACTCGTGCGGGTAACCCGCGCGGATGTCGCCCACCGCTCGAGCAAATGCGCCTTGAGCGCCGCGCTCTTCTCCGCCACGGCTTGCCGCGCTCGCGCCACCGGGGCAACCAGGTCCGGCGGGAGCCGATCCTCGGGCGGCGCGATCGCCAGTGCCTGCTCATACATCGTGGCCGTGCGGAAGCCCTCGCTGAAGAGCGCGTCGACGACGTCCGCAATCCGGTTGCGGTGAATGTAGGCTTTGATTTCCCAGACCTTCATGAGGAACCTCCGGTGACGGGCTGACTGCGATTGCCCGTTCGCAGCTCGGCGCGCTTCTCCATCCATTCATAGATGACGGGCAGCAGGATAAGCGTCAGCACGGTCGAGGTCAGGAGCCCTCCGACCACGACGGAGGCGAGCGGCCGCTGGGTCTCGGCGCCGACGCCTGAGGCCAGCAGCATCGGCACGAGCCCCAGGATCGCGACGCTTGCGGTCATCAGGACCGGCCGCAGTCGGAGCCGGGCGGCCTCGCGCACCGCTTCCTCAATCGAGCGGCCCTTGTCGCGCAGCTCGTTGATGAAGCTTACGAGCACGATGCCGTTCAGCATGGCGACGCCGAACACGGCGATGAAGCCGATCGCGGACGGCACGGAGATGTACTGGCCGGAGATGAAGAGCGCGATCAGCCCGCCGATCGTCGCGAAAGGAACGTTGGCGATGATGAGGGTTGCGTACTTGACGGAGTTGAATGCCGTGTACAGCAGCACGAAGATGAAGAAGATCGTCAGCGGCACGATGATCGCAAGCCGCGTCAGCGCGCGCTGCTGGTTTTCGAACGCGCCGCCCCATTCGATCCAGTAAGCGGACGGTAGCGACACGTTCTCCCGGATAGCCGCATTAGCCTCTTGCACGAATCCGTCGACATCCCGGCCGCGCACGTCCATCTGAATGACCGCGTAACGCTGCAACTGCTCGCGGCGGACGAACGAGTAACCTTCTGCAACCTCGACGTTGGCAACGCTCGAGAGCGGCACGATGGCGCCGCTGCCGGTCTTCAGTGGAATCCGCCGGATCGCCTGCACCGACATCTTGGCGCTGTCTTCGAGCCGGGCGGTGATGTCGAAGCGCCGCACCCCGGAAATGAGGGTCGATACCGGTTCATTGCCGATGCCGGTCCTGACCACGGATAGCACGTCGTCGGCATTCAGGCCGAACCGCGCCAGCTGGTCCCGCAGGACCTCGATGCGAATCTGTGGCTTGCCGACGTTGGCCTCGAGAGACAGGTCGGCGACCCCTGGGACCTCGGCGATCACGTTCTTGATCTGCTGGCTCAGCCGGTCGAGCTCGGGCAGCTCCTCGCCGTAGATCTTCACTGCAAGTGTTGCCCGCACGCCAGAGATGAGCTCCTCGACCCGCATCTGAATTGGCTGCGTGAAGGCGATGACAGCGGTTGGGGCGACTTGCTCCAGCGTCTCCCGCATGTCGGCGGCGAGTTCGCTAATGTCGCGGTCGCCGGGCCATTCCCTCTCCGGCTTGAGGTCCGTATAGATCTCCATGTAGTTCACGTCCGCGGTCTCGCCCTTCTCGGCGCGGCCGATCATCGCCACGGTCGTGTTCACCTCCGGATACTCGGACAGCGCGTTCTCGATTCGCTTGGAGATTTCGATCGACCGTTCGAGCGAAGTGGAGGGGATCGAGGTCACGCGCCACATGATCGAGCCTTCCTGGAGCTGCGGCATGAACTCCTTGCCGAGGAAGGGAAACAGCGCGAGGCTCAGGACTAATAGTGTGAAGGCACCGCCGACCACTTTCTTCTTGTTGTCCAGCGCCCAGGACAGTAGCGGGACGTATCGCGACTTGATGACGCGGACCAGCCAGGTATCGCGTTCCTCCTTCGGCTTGAGGATGATCGCGGCCAGCACCGGGATCAGCGTGAGCGTCAGCAAGAGCGACCCGGCCATCGCGAAGCTGATGTTGAACGCCATGGGTTTGAACAGCTTGCCTTCGAGGCCCTGCAGCGCGAACAGCGGCAGGAACACGACGATGATGATCAGGATGGCGAAAGCGATGGGATTGGCTACCTCGCGCGCGGCGGCGAGGACTGCGGCGGTACGGTCGACCTCCGTGCCGGCGGCGCGCCGCTCAGCCATGATGCGGAACGCGTTCTCCACCATGACCACAGCCCCGTCGACCATCATGCCGATACCCACGGCCAGGCCGGCAAGGGACATCAGGTTGGCGGACAGTCCCGCTTCGCCCATAAAGATGAACGCGATCAGCATCGCAAGCGGCAGCGCGCTGATGACGACGGCCGCCGAGCGCAGCTCGCCGAGGAACAGGAACAGCACGATGGCCACGAGAATCGAACCTTCGATCAACGCGGCCGTCGCGGTACCGACGGCTTTTTCGACCAGGTCCGTGCGCTCGTAGATCGGCTGCAAAACGATGCCTTCGGGCAGCGACTCCTTGACGATCTCCACCTTTTCCTTGACGGCATTGACGACCTCGGCCGCGTTCTCGCCGATCCGTGCGAGCGTCATGCCGAGCACGACTTCCTTGCCGTCGCGAGTCACAGCGCCGAAGCGCAGGGCGCCGTCTTGCCGGATCGTCGCGATGTCGCGCAGGTACACCGGGGTGCCGTCCTGCACCTTGAGCACCATGTCGCCGATGTCGTGCTCGTCTTCGACAAGGCCGAGGCCGCGCACGAGATACTGTTCCGCGCCGAGGTTGACGTACTGCCCGCCGACCTGGCGATTGTTGGCCTCGATCACCTCCATGACTTCGGTGTAGGTCAGGTCGTACTCGACCAGGCTGAACGGATCGATGACCACCTGGTACTGGCGCTCCTGGCCGCCCCAGGAGGTGACGTCGTCCACGCCTGGCGCGGTGCGCAGGATCAGGCGCACGCTCCAGTCCTGCAGCGTACGCAGATCCATGTCGGAGATCTCGCCGGCGAGCTTCTCGTCGGCGCGTTCCAGCGTGTACCAGAATACCTGGCCGAGCCCGGACGCGTTCGGGCCCATCTCCGGCGTGCCATAGCCCTCGGGGATGCGGTCGCCGACCTCGAGCAGGCGCTCCATGACGAGTCGCCTTGCGAAATAGATGTCGACGTCGTCTTCGAAGTAGACCGCGACGTAGGAAAGGCCGAACAGGCTGACGGAGCGGATCTGCTGCACGCCCGGCAAGCCGGCCATGCTCGATTCGATCGGAAAGGTCAGCAGCTCCTCGACGTCCTCGGCCGCGAGACCGGGGGATTCGGTATAGATGTTCACCTGAACCGGTGTGACGTCCGGGAACGCATCGATCGGCACGCTGACGACGGCGCGCCAGCCGAGGAAGGCGATCACGCCGAAGGCGATCAGCACCAGGAACTTGTAGTGCAGGGAAGCTTCCACGAGTTTGTTCAGCATGACGACTCCTCAGTGCCCGTGGCCTTCGCCCATGGACGACTTGAGCATCAGTGACTTCAGGTGAAAGACGCCGCTGACGACGATTTCGTCGCCCTCAGACACCCCGCCGCGAACGATGGTCCAGTCGCCGACGGTCGGCCCGGTGCGGATGGCCGTCGCGTGGAATGCACCATCCTCCAGCCTGAAAACGGTAGGGAGGCCGTTGATCAGGGTCACGGCTTCATCCGGTACCGCCAGCGCGGGCTCGAGCTTGCCGGTCACGACTTCCGCCTGCACGAACTGCCCGGCATGCAATGTGTCGTTGCTGTTGTCGACCTCGATGCGGAGGCCCAACGTGCGCGTGGTCTCGTTGAGCTGGTGATGTCGCTCGAGCACCGTGCCTTCGATCCAGTGTTCGCCATCGACGCTGACCCGCGCCGTTGCGCCGCTCTCGATGTGGCCGAGCGTGGCGGGCACGGTCTGCGCCTCGATCCACATCGTGGATTCGTCACTGATCTCGAACAGCACACGGCCGGGCTCGATGAGCTCGCCGACAATGAAGTCGTCGCGCAGCACCGTACCGGCTTGCGGTGCGAGTAGGTCGAAAGCGCCGGTGGCCTTGCTGGCGTCGCCGTCGTTCATCAACGCTTCTGCCTGGGTTTCGGTCATGCCGTAGGCGATCACCCGGGCCAGTGCCTGCTGCCGGGCGACCTGGGCTTCCGTGAAGCGGCGTTCCGAGACGATCTCCCGTCCCAGCGACCGCACACGCTGCCATTCCCGATTCGCGACGATCAGTTGGCCCTGCGCCTCCGCCATCTCCACGCTCGATAGCGTCACGAGCGGCTGGCCGAGCTTCACGCGGTCGCCGAGTCTCACGTGTCGCGCCGCGACCTGGGCTGTGATGCGCGGTGTGACGCGTGATGACTGATACGCGTTGATCACGACTTCCGCCGGTATGCGGATGGCTTCGTCCAGGGCTCGTCGGCGTAGCGGGTTTACGGTGATACCTGCCTCGCGACGTTCATCGAGCGTTATCTCGATGGCGCCGCCGCCTGCCTCTTCGCCATGCGGCTCGTCTTCCTGGGCGAGGCCCGGAACTGACGTGCCAAGCATCAGGCCCAGGCAGACGATCCACAGGGGGTTCATATTCATATCGGAATGTCTCCAGTAATGACTGCTGCGCCGCTCAGAGGGTGGGGTGTAGGCCGAGCCAGCCGTCGACCTGGCCGGAGGCATCGAGCCACTCGAACCACGCGGACCACAGGGATTGCCTCAGTTCGAGCGCGTTCTCGCGAACGTCGAGGGTTTGCCGCACCTGCACGAGGTAATCCGTGGTGCTGAGCTCACCGGCTTCCCACATGCGCCGCAGCTGGCCTGCCTGGCGTACCAGGCTTTCCCGGCCGGTTTTCTGCCAGTCGTTCCATGCACCGCGCACGAGCTGATACCGCTCGGTGGCGCTGACGAGCCGTGCATGTGCGCGCCGCATTACGTCGCTCGCGATCTGTTCGGCCTGTGTTTCTTCGGCGAGTGCTGCCGTCACTTCGTGGCTAAAGCGATTGCGCACATAGAGAGGAATCGTGACGTTGAGGCCGACCAACGTTTCGCCGTCTTCCTTGCCGCCGATGATGCCAAAGGTCGGATCCGGTTTTTTCTCCCGCTGTCGCAACTCGACGAGGGAGGAGGCCACTTCGACCTGCGCCTGCACGGCCTGTACAGCGGGCAGGGCCATGACGAGCTGCTGCGGATCGGCAGCGGGCGGCAGCGCCGGCAGTTCCTCGCCGAGCGCCGGCCATTCACCGGGCGGTGATCCCGGCGCCAGATTGCGCACGGATTGTCGCGCTTCGGCGAGTGCCGCAGCCGCGGTCGCTTTCTGAATGCGCGCATCCGTCGCGGCGATCCGTGCCACGTCCAGCTCGACCTGCGGCAAATCGCCGGCTTCGAAGCGGCGTTCGCCGAGCGAGGCGAACTCGTTCATGAGCTGCATCCGTTCAGCGGCGAGTTCGTCACGCGCGACCCCGGTGCGGTATCCGGCGAGGCCGGAAAGCAGGTCCAGCATCACGGCCCAGCGCGTGCCGAGATACTCGGCGCGAGCGACTTCCTGTCCGGAAGCGGCGACCGCCGTGCGAGCCTCGCGTTTGTTGGCCCAGTCGATGGTCTGGCTCAGGCCGATTGTGCGCGTCGTTTCGACGTTGGTGTCTTCCGCGTCGAGCGATAGCGCCGGGTTGTAAAGTGGTCGCGAGGCCGCGTCGTGGCGCGCGCCGCTCGCTTCGAGCGCGGAGCGTGCCGCCTGGACCCGCGGATTGGTCTCAGCGACCGCCTGAACGAACCGGCTTACCGACGCATCGGCACCGGTTTCGACGACGCCGGGCGCCGCAGCGCCGGCTGTCAGCCACAGCCCGCCCAGGAACAGGGCAAGCCCGAGTTGTGAAACGTGCATAAGTCATCACCCGTAAATACGCAGCACCGAACACTCCGAGGGTTTCGGAGTGTCATCAGGACGGAAACGACTTAGACGTTGGGCGGAGGAGTAGGGGGCGCTTTCGAGTGCCCGAAATTGAAGACGACAGGCGGAGAGAATTCGGCCGCCGTTGCGTAGAACGGCATGGACGGCAACTGCACAACGATACTGGCGACATGGCCGTGGCAGCAATGTTCGCAGTGGTTGCGCTCGGTGTCGGTATCGCCGCCGGGGAGTTTGGCGGCGACGGCATCCGCGTCGGCAAGCTCCACGGCATCTTCGTGCGGATGCCCCTGGCTCGCGATGTCGATTGCGCCGTCGAGGCTCAGAAACAGCATCGACAGGATGATTGTGACGCAGACGAAGAAGCGCATGGCTGCGTATGATAGACCAGTCGTGATGCCGAAAAGCAAATCCGCGTCACAACGGTGGGATAAGACCGAGAGGCTTTATCGACGGCTAAACTACCGGAATCGCTGGATTTCGCGATCGTCACGTGGTGGCTCATCTCTCGCCAAGTCGAGCGCCGCCAGCAGCCAGATGCTGCCGATTAGCGCTAGTTGGTATGACTACGAACCAGGCGGTCGGGAGTTTGAATCTCTCCGGGCGCGCCATTTTTCAAAGGTCCTTACCGGGGACTTGGGTAACAGTTTATACCGAAGGCATAGGTAACACTTTCATTCCGGGCACATAGGTAACACTTTTGCCCTAAACGGGTTGTCGATGGGCTCGAGCCGGCAGGCCTCGTGATCGAAGTAGCCGAGGTCGTACTGCATGAAGCTGACGAGCCAGATTTTGTCGTCAACCTGCTTGATTCCCACCTTTTGACCGGCGAAGACGGTGCTCAGGTTGATCTTTTGCCGGTTGTAAAGGCCGCGACTATTTATTGCTGAATCTCGAAATGAAATCTTTGCAGCGGGCAGATATCAGCTCTGCGATCGCTTCGGAGACAGGGTCGGGTTTTTCAATGCCGGGAAGCCCTTTCAAAATCTCCCTGGCGATTGCCGGAATGCGCGCGCGGGTCTGTGCAGCGCCGAGGCCGGTATCGGCGGCGAACTTCTCGATATTCTTTGGATAGACAAGCGCGGATTTTGCCTCGCCGCCGAGTTTCATTGCCATTTTGTCGGTCAGCTCTTCGTAATAGACCGTCGATACCAAATCATAGAGCGGGGCCAGCCGGACCGTCTGGTCGGGCATATATAGTAAGGAAAAGTTCTTGGCATGCGCATCATGATTGCCGATCAGCAAATTGAATATTACGGCATCGAGCAACGCGCGCAGGTCCAGCGCCGGCACGCTAGATGCCTCTCGTATCAGGGCAAAACAGGTGGCAAGCGACGGGCCGCCTTCAGATTGGTACTTCATATCCGAGGGCACACCGAGGGCCTGACAGAAATCTTCCTGGTGAAGCCGTTGGATATTGCCGGCTTCATCCCTGATGCGGTCGTAGCGCTCGGCCAGAAGATAGTCGATATCTTCGATCCGGCCGATTGCGATCGGTGCGGCATTCAGGTCGCAGGCATTGGCAAGTGCCATGCAGAAAGCTTCATTAAAGACAACGCCCTCATAGGTGGCAACCGCCGGTTTGAGGATATGGGAGCTGGGCGCGCTGCCGCGCGGGATGGAAATCCGGTCCGCGTCAATCCGTACAGCAATCTTGTCCTGTGCCCCTGCAAGTGAGAGTCGTATGCCATCTTCTCCGGCCATGAGCGGGCGGCGCGGAAGCTCGCGGAGGATCTTTGCAAACTCTTCATCCGCGAGTGCCCGGTATCGATTATCGTCGTCGCGAATCTCTTCGCTTTCCGGAAGAAACGTGACAGCGCCGGCGCATTCGCCGCCGATTTGCTCCAGCATTGCAAAGTCATTCTTGTCGCTGATGCCGAGGATGCGGGCGATGACCTTGCGGTTACCTTCCTCGGGCAGCGTTCCGCCGAAAAATCCCCGGCACTCCTTTTGGGTGAAGAGTTCTTCTCTTAACGGGAGTGAGCGGGAGAGTGCTATCGGCTCCGGTTTCGCGAGCCAGGACTCGTCATACCGGAAGAGCATCTGGCCGCCGTCATCCTGTATGAGCTGACCAACAAGCTCCCGGTCCAGAAAGACATTCAATGTCCGGGCCATCTTACCGTCCCCCGGGACTTTGCTGTGGCGACAATGTAAGCCGCAGCCCGAGTGTTTTGAGAACGGTCAGAGTCTTTCCGATCTGGCAGGTCGGCTTGCCGTTTTCCAGCTCGCTGATAAAGCGCATGCCGGTGCCCGACGTCAGGGCGAGGTCAGCCTGCGTGAGGCCCATAGCCTTGCGCTCGATTCTGACAATCCTGCCAAGCTCTTCCGGTGTCAGTGACATGGCAATGCCTTTCTTTATTCCCGCTCGGTAATATTAGCGGGGATCTGGCGCCGAGGCAATAAAATATTACCGAGCGGGAGTATTTGTGCATGCCGGCTATATTAGAGCTTATTATTCCCGTTCGGGAAAATATCGGCGATGTGAATACGAATTGTCACGATTATTCCCGAGCGGGAAGGTAAAGGAAGAAAGACGATGCCTCACACCGTCGCGGATTCCCGCACACATCGCGACCTGAACCGAAATCGCGCTCGTTCCTGGACGACACCGGAAAGTTCAGCGCCTGGCTCAACGCACCCGCTCGAACAGATCGACCAGTTCGACAATCTTGTTCCGCTTTTCGCCGATCGTTCCGGATTTCAGGGCGTCGTCGACGCACTCCCGGGCGTGCACTCGAAGAAGCTCGGTCTCTGCCTTTTTCAGTGCGGCTTTCACGGCCTGGATTTGCTGCAGGATATCGATGCAATAGCGGTCCTCGTCCAGCATCCGGCCCAAGCCCCTGACCTGGCCCTCGATGCGGTTGAGCCGTTGCGCTATGGCCCGGCGCGGCTTTTCTGTACCGGTCATTCTGTCTCCTGCTTGCTTGACTTATACTCCATGGGAGTATAGCGTAACACGAATGTTGATCGCGCAGAAACTCTTCGCTCATTTGCCGATCGCGGCGTTTGCTTTCGGCAGGCGATCGCAACTTTCGAAGGTCCGCCGCCGCGCTTATGGCTGTCTCACGACAGCCCTGTGCGCCGGTTCGACCGCCTGCTCGATCAAACCCACACGCGTTTGCAGCCTCGGCCAACGCGTGCCGGCGGCCTGTCAAAATTTTTAATCTCGCGTTCTTCCTCGGAGGTCCGCCGTCGCCGCGCGACGCGTCGTCACCTCGACACCGCATGCACCCTGGAGGGGTGAGAAGGTATTTTCGATGAACTCACATTCCAGACAGGGTCATTGTCATCACGACAGCACGGCGGTGGTCGAACTCGAACCGAAGGGCGATTATGACCGCGTGCCCGAAGGCTACCAGGGCGTCGTCTATACCTGTCCGATGCATCCCCAGGTGCGGGACGTCCGCAACACCGGCTGTCCGATTTGCGGTATGGCGCTGGAGCCGGAATCCGTTGCCGTCGGCGAAGAGGACACGAGCGAGCTCGATGACATGACGCGGCGCTTTTGGATCAGTGCCGCGCTGACGCTGCCGCTCATCGTCTACGCCATGGGCGAAATGCTGCCGGGCCATCCCCTCGAAAACCTCGTGCCGGCCGGCCGGGGGCAGTGGCTTCAGTTGGCGCTCGCCGCGCCGGTCGTGCTGTGGGGCGGCTGGCCGTTTTTCGTGCGCGGCGTGCAGTCCATTCGAACGCGGCACCTCAACATGTTTACGCTGATTGCGCTGGGCATCGGTGTCGCTTTTGCTTATTCCGTCGTCGCCGTTGCAGCGCCCGGCATCTTTCCCGATGCGTTTCGCATGGCCTCCGGAGAGGTGGCCGTTTACTTCGAAGCTGCGGCCGTCATCACGACACTGGTGCTGCTCGGACAAGTACTCGAGCTCAGAGCCCGCAGCCAGACCTCCGGCGCGATTCGCGCGCTGCTCGAGCTCGCGCCGCCGCGAGCACACCGCCTCACGAAGGATGGCGCCGAGGAAGAGGTATCGCTGGACGCGCTGGCGGAAGGCGACCGGCTGCGGGTGCGTCCCGGCGAGAAGGTTCCAGTCGACGGCACGATCGACGAAGGCCGCAGCGCGGTGGACGAATCCATGATCAGCGGTGAGCCGATCCCGGTCGAGAAGGGGAAGGGCGACGCTGTTATCGGCGGAACCGTAAACGGCACCGGCAGTTTCGTCATGAGCGTCACCAAAGTCGGCGACGACACGCTCCTGTCGCAGATCGTGCGCATGGTCGCCGAGGCGCAACGGAGCCGGGCACCGATTCAACGCCTGGTCGACCTCGTCGCTTCGTGGTTTGTGCCTGCGGTCGTCATTGTCGCGGTGCTGACTTTCGTCGTCTGGGCCTGGCTGGGACCGGAGCCGGCGATGGCGTACGCCATCGTCAACGCCGTTGCAGTATTGATCATCGCCTGTCCCTGTGCCCTGGGGCTCGCAACCCCGATGTCGATCATGGTGGGCACGGGCAAGGGCGCGCGGCACGGCATCCTGATCAAAAACGCCGAATCGCTGGAAGTGTTCGAAAAGGTCGACACGATCGTGGTCGACAAGACCGGCACGCTCACCGAAGGCCGGCCGGAGCTGGTGACCATTCAGCCGGCGGCGGGCTTCGACGAAGATGGACTGCTGTCGCTCGCGGCGTCGGTCGAAACCGCCAGTGAGCATCCACTCGCGCAGGCGATTCTGGCCGGTGCTGCGAAGCGTTCGCTCAAGCTGGGCGCGGCGGAAGAGTTTGAATCGGTGACGGGGGAAGGGGCGCAGGCCAGCGTCACCGGCAAGAAAGTCGCGGTCGGCAATGCCCGGATGATGCAGCGGGCGGGTGCGCCCGATACGGCCCTCGTGGAAGCCGCGGAAGCGCATGGTGCCAAGGGACAGACCGTGATGTTCGTCGCGGTCGACGGCAAAGCCGCCGGATTGATCGGTGTCGCCGATCCCATCAAGAAATCGACTCCGCGCGCGATCGAGCAACTGCACGCCGCGGGGCTCAAGGTCGTCATGCTCACCGGCGACAGCGCCGGCACGGCCACGGCGGTGGCGCGGCAGATCGGCATCGACGACGTTCGTGCCGACGTGTCGCCGGAAGACAAGCACCGGGTCATTCGCGAACTGCAAGCCGCCGGGGCGAAGGTGGCGATGGCCGGCGACGGCATCAACGACGCTCCGGCCCTCGCGCAGGCGGATATCGGCATCGCCATGGGCACCGGCACGGACGTGGCGATGGAAAGTGCCGGTGTCACGCTCGTGCGCGGCGACCTGATGGGCGTCTCACGTGCGCGAATGCTCAGCCAGGCGACGATGCGCAACATCCGCCAGAACCTGTTTTTTGCGTTCATCTACAACACGGCCGGCATTCCGATTGCCGCTGGTGTGCTGTATCCGTTTTCCGGCCTGTTGCTGAACCCGATGATCGCCGCGGCGGCCATGAGTCTCAGCTCGGTATCGGTCATCGGCAACGCGCTGCGGTTGCGCCGGCTCGAGTTTCCGGACTAAATGGAGAGTTCATGACCACGACTTTCGACCGCCGGCAACTGCTGCGCGCCGCTCTCTTTGCGGGAGCGGGATTGTCGTTGCCCGGACTCTTTCCCGTCTGGGCGCGGAGCGGCACGCCGGGACTGCTCGCCGGCCTGCCGACACTGACCGGTGAAGACATCGCCCTGACAATTGGCAACAGCCGGTTCACGGTCGGCGGCCGCGCCGGGCACGCGGTTACCATCAACGGCACGATTCCGGCGCCGTTGATCCGCCTCATGGAAGGGCAGAACGTGCGGATCGCCGTGACGAACACACTGGACGAGGACACGTCGATCCATTGGCACGGCGTGCTGCTCCCGTTTCAAATGGACGGCGTACCGGGCGTCAGCTTTCCCGGTATTCACCCGGGCGAAACTTTCGTCTATGAGTTTCCGATCCGGCATGCCGGCACGTTCTGGTATCACAGCCATTCCGGTCTGCAGGAGCAAATCGGCCATTACGGCCCGTTGGTGTTCGATCCGGCCGGCCCCGACCCCGTGCCATACGACCGCGAGCATGTCGTCGTGCTTTCCGACTGGAGCTTCGTGCACCCGCACGTGATTATGCGGAAGCTCAAGAAAGAAGCCGGCTATTTCAATTATCAGAGGCACACGCTGGCCGGGCTGATCGGTGAAAGCGGTCCGGAGGAGCAGATGTCGCTCACCGAGCGCCTGATGTGGAAGCGGATGCGGATGGACCCGACCGACATCGCCGACGTCACCGCCTCGACGTATACCTATTTGATCAACGGTCACGGCCCGCAGGAGAACTGGACCGCTCTCTTCCGTCCGGGTGAACGCGTGCGGCTGCGCTTCATCAACGCCTCGGCAATGACCGTCTTCAACGTAAGGATTCCGGACCTGCCGATGACAGTCGTCCAGGCAGACGGCAACGACGTGCGTCCGGTTGAAGTCGACGAGTTCCAGATCTCCGTCGCGGAAACCTATGACGTCGTGGTGCAGCCGACCGAGGACCGGGCATTCAGCCTGGTCGCGGAATCAGTCGACCGTTCCGGCATGGGTCGCGCGACGCTGGCGCCGAGGCCCGGCATGCCAGCGGCGGTGCCGCCGCTGCGCCCGCGGCCGACGCTCGGCATGGACGACATGGGGATGGACCACGGCTCGCCCCCGGGAACCGCTCACGCCGGGATGGCGGGCATGGACATGGGCGCGATGAACATGCGCGACAAATCGCTTGCCCCGCCCGATATGAAAGTGGGCCCGGGCGTCGATATGATCGCGATGAACTCGCAGGACGGCGCCGGCAAACCGGGCCTTGGCCTCGACGATGTCGGCCACAGGGTGCTCGTCTATACCGACCTCGTGGCGCTCACGCCAAATGCCGATTCACGGCCGCCATCCCGGTCGCTGGAGATCCACCTCACCGGCAACATGGAGCGCTTCATGTGGTCGTTCGACGGCCGGCAGTTCAGCGAAATCGTCGAGCCTGTCCGCTTCGCGCGCAACGAACGGGTGCGCGTGACGCTCGTCAACGATACGATGATGCAGCACCCGATCCACCTGCACGGCCACTTCTTTGAAGTGGTGAACGGCCATTCCGGCCATCACCCGATGAAACACACGGTGAACGTACTGCCGGGCACCAGGATCACGTTTGACCTGACCGCGGACAATCCCGGCGACTGGGCGTTTCACTGTCACCTTCTGTACCACATGCATGCGGGCATGTTTAACGTCGTCACCGTTCGCCCGCTAGAAGGAGGCGTGACATGAAGCGGCTTCTGATTGTGCTTTTTGCCGCATCGATGACGAATCCGGTTGCGGCGCAGCATGAAGGACACGATGTAGAGGAAGATGAGATGAGTGCCATGCAGCATCCGGCGGGACCGCAACCGGAAGCCTCCCCGCCGCCGGCTGCCTGGTCCGGTCCCGATTACGCTGCCGACACCCTGTTCGATCCGCGGCAAATGGCAGGGGCTCGCGAGCAAATGCGTCTTGAACATGGTGGGTTGAAAACCAGCCTCTTCCTGGCGGACAGGTTTGAAACTCGCACAGGCGGCGGGGAGGAGAACTACTTGTGGGATGTTCAAGGCCGGTATGGCGGAGACATCAACAAGCTGTGGCTGAAGAGCGAAGGTCAGGGTGTCCTGGGCGACACTCCGGAAAGTGCCGAGTTCCAGGCCCTTTACAGTCGCGCTATCACCCCCTTTTTCGATATTCAGGCCGGCATCCGCCACGACATTCGCCCGGATCCCGAGCGCTCGCACCTGGTGCTGGGCTTGCAGGGGTTGCTCCCGTACGTCTACGAAATCGATACGGCGGTCTTCCTGTCGGACAAGGGCGATCTCACCGGCCGCCTGGAAGGCGAGTTCGACCTGCAGGTCAGCCAGCGCCTGATTCTGCAGCCGCGCGTCGAGTTGACCATTGCGGCGCAGGAGATCCCGGAACTCCGGATCGGGTCGGGATTCGGTTCCATCGAGGCCGGACTTCGCCTGCGCTACGAAATCCGTCGGGAACTCGCTCCCTACGTCGGCGTCGGCTGGCAGCAAAAGCTCGGCGACACGGGCGACTTCGCTCGTGCCGCCGGCGAGGATCGCGGCGGCTGGCACGCGGTCGCGGGGGTGAGGGCCTGGTTTTAGACCGTTGGGCCGAGCAGGTCGCAAAATAGCCAAGGGAGGTCGATCGGTTCAACTTCAATGCGTCCAGATTCAATTACACGGGCCAGATGAATGAAGTACACTGACCGATATCAGAGCCGGATCCAATGGGCTGGGGGGATTTTCGCTGTGATTCGCCGCGAACAATCGTAAGAGCGAACCAATGGAGGGCTTGTTCCGTGCGAATTCGATCCACAGTCCAGAAGATTATCGAGCCGATCTGCCGCAACAAGCCCAAGACCCGGAAAGCACTGAGTCGCATCGACAACGCGGTGGAGTTCGCGCAACACGCCGTCGTCACCCGGTTTCCCGGGTTGGCTTATCCGGACCCCAGGCGCATCTATGTAACTCTCACGGCGCAATGCAACCTTCGCTGCAAGGGGTGCCTTTACGGCGTTAACGAGTTCATGCCCGGCGAGCAACTGCCGTGGCCCATCGTTCGCGATCTTCTGAGCGATGCCGCTCTGCTCGGCATTCGCAATATCCGTTTGTACGGCGGCGAACCGATGATGCACAAGGATCTCCCGCGCATTGTGCGGCATGCAACGGATCTCGGGCTCCATACCTGGATGACGACGAACGGAGTCCTTCTAAAAAAGAAGTTCGATGCCTTGTACGATGCGGGTCTGCGTGAATTTTCGTTTGGTTTTTATGGAATCGGTGACGAATACGATCAGTATGTCCGGCAAAACAGGAGCTACCAACGGGTAGCGGATGGCCTGGCATACGTACGTGACCGCTACGGGTCCGATGTCAAGATCAAGATGGATTGGCTGCTCATGCGCCCCACCTGCAACCTCGATACCCTGCGTGCCACCTGGGATTTCGCACGTCGATTCAATACGCCCATGTACGTCAACCTGATTCACTATTCGTTGCCTTACTTCACCAAGAGGAACCAGCGGGAGCTGCAATTCGATGCAGGCGACCGGCCGGCGATTGACGCAGTCGTGAACGAGTTGCTGCGTCTGCAAGAGGAACACCCGGAAATGTTCCTGAACTCACGTCTGGGACTGAAGTCCATTCCTGACTGGCTGCTCCGTGGCGCGGAAATGCGCGTTCCATGCACTGAGACGACCTTGATCTGGGTCGGCGCCGACGGCACCGTGCAAATGTGCTATGTCACGTTCAAGCTCGGCAATCTGCACGAGAAGCGACTGTCTCAGATGTTGTACACACCCGCGCACAAACAGGCCGCCAGAAACTGCGTGACATTGAATTGCCCGAATTGCCACTGCAGCTATGACAAACGAACCAGCCAGCATTTGCCGAGTCGTCGACTATACGCGACATAGCTCCGTTTCCGGCGCGTCCGGTCGGTGCCGAACTGTCGCGTGCCGATGAACTATTGCAGTATTCAGCTGGCAGAAATCTCGCTTCGCGACTTGACGCCGTTCAAGATTACTGTGAAACACTATGGAACGCAGGATCATTCACGCTGGGTCCTTCGCGACGCGACAGGCGGCAAGCCCAACGCTTTTTTTTACAAGATATGGAATCCGTCCTATGTCCGCCGGGACAATATCCTCGCCGCGATCGAATCCGGATTTTACGACAAGCGCACGGTTCCCGCGCTGCACGCCGTCGTATTTCACAAGGGACTTTGTCGCGGCTACGTGATGCACGAAGGAGAGGTTGGTCCGGATGCGTGCGATGATGGATTTCGTGATTTCGTTTACTCGAGAACCCGGGAGACCGGTTACTTTTTCGTCCAGTTCGGCCGTAACCACACGATGATCTACCAGGGTCAGCGGAGTTTGCTGGACATCGAAGCCGTGTATCCCCTGGATGCGCTGCCGCGATTGCGGCAATACCAATCACATATGGACGATAGAGCCTACGCGCAATATGTTGCCGGGCTGTACCGACTGTTGCCGGTGGACTCCGGATCGACCGCGGAGGCATCTGTACGTAGCGTGCAGATGCCGGCTAACGACGGCGCCACGATGCCGCGATCACCGGGCGCGTTGCAGAGATTCTGCATTCGGTCATCCCGAAGGATCATGAGACGGATCCACAACCTCCGGCCGCGCATCGATCTCATTCAACTCTGAACGGTCCTGATTTTCCGTTACCCGATCGGTCGTGGGTGCCACCCATACAGTGCCAGGAGCACAAGAAAGCCAATGACATAGCCGACAGCAACGTGCCAGCCGCGCCTGACCCAGTCGACTACGGATTTTGCTTCCGGGAACATGTTCGATAGAGCCACGCCGGCGGAGGAGCCGAACCAGATCATAGACCCGCCAAAACCCACCGCATAAGCCAGCATCCCCCAGTCGTAATCACCCTGATCGAGCGCCAGTTTGGTCAGCGGGATATTGTCGAACACAGCCGACACCCAGCCGAGTCCGAACGCTGTCTGCCACGACGCCGACGGCAGCGTTTCCACCGGCATCAACGACGCACAGGTCACGAGCGTAATCAGGAACAGGCTGCCCTTGAGCGAAGCCGGCACGATCTTCCAGTCGGTTTGCGTGAACAAGGCGGCGATGACGATGCCGAGCCAGACGCCGGCGGCGGGGAAATCCAGCAGGATATTGGCCGCGATGGTGCCAACCAGGATCAGCGCGACGGCTGCGATGCGGTTCCAGCGCACGGAATGCTCGCCGCGTTCGTCGCGTTGAATGGGTTGATAAGAATGTTGCTGGCGGGCCGCGACCACGCCGAAGAACAACAGTGCCGGGATGGCGGCGAAGTACGCGTGCAGCACATCGATGGCGCGAACGCCCTCGATCCACATCATGGTGGTCGTGGTATCGCCGACGACGGAGCCGGAGCCACCGGCGTTGCTGGCGGCAACGATCGCGGCAAGATAGCCGATGTCGAGCCGTTTGCGGAACACGTGCAACGCCACCGTTCCGCCGATCATGGCCGCGGCAATATTGTCCAGGAACGAAGACAGTACGAAGATCATGACGAGCAGCACGAAGCCGCCCTTCCAGTCGTCCGGCAGGTAGCGCGGCAGAATCTCGGGCACCTGGGAATCCTCGAAATGCCGCGCCAGGACGGCAAAGCCGAGCAGCAGGCCCAGCAGATTGATGAGGATGGGAGACTCTTTCAACAGATGATGACCGAGGTCGAAGTCGGTCACAGTCAGGAACTTGAGGGCCAGGATCGCCGTCAGTCCGACGAGCGCCACCTCGAAAGTGCGATGGTGGAACACCGCGACGCCGAGGAGTGTGAGCGCGAACAGGATGAATTCGGCGTGGATGCCAAACAGTTCAGGGCCTGACAAACCCTTTGTAAG
>JBOHZD010000048.1:0-40490 GCA_050738315.1 Woeseiaceae bacterium | reverse complement strand
GTCCGCAATGATGCAGTCGGGGCAGTCGGGGCGCCGGGCCTTGCAGACATAGCGGCCGTGCAAAATGAGCCAGTGATGCGCATCGTGCTTGAATTCATCCGGTGTCAGGCGCGCCAACCGTTTCTCCACCTCGAGCGGGGTTTTGCCTGGCGCAAGTCCTGTGCGGTTCGCCACGCGGAATATGTGCGTGTCGACGGCGATCGTCGGCTCGCCGAACGCGGTATTCAATATGACATTGGCGGTCTTGCGGCCGACACCGGGCAATGCTTCCAGTTCTTCACGCGTACGAGGTACCTCGCCGCCGTGTTTTTCCATCAGCATACGACAGGTCTTGATGATGTTTTCCGCTTTGCTGTTAAACAAACCGATCGTCCGGATGTATTGTTTGAGCCCGTCCACGCCCAGGTCGAGCAGCGCCGCCGGCGTATTGGCGATCGGAAACAGGATCGCGGTCGCCTTGTTCACCCCGATGTCCGTGGCTTGCGCAGAAAGGATGACGGCAATCAGCAATTCAAAGGGACTCACATAGTCGAGTTCGGTGCTCGGATGCGGTTCCCGCGCCCGAAAGCGGCTGTAGATTTCCGTGCGCTTCTGCCTGTTCAAGAGACTGCGGCGATCATCCCGTTACCGTGCCTGAACTCTCTGCGATCACGCCGAGCTGTCTCGTTCTGCGGCGGTCGAGGGCATTCTTGGCGGCCACGGCCAGCGCCAGGCTGAAAAAAGCGCCCGGCGGCAATACTGCCAGCAGAAAACCGCCATCGCTGACCGCCAGGCCGCGCAGGGGTTCGCCGCCCAGCAGCATGTCCATGCGGGACAGAATCGAGCCCTGGCCGATCAGTTCCCGGAAAGCGCCGATCGCTGACAGCAGCAGGGCGAAGCCGAGCCCCATCGACAATCCATCGACAATGCTCGGGACCACGCGATTGCGGGAGGCAAAGACTTCCGCCCTTGCAACCACCGTGCAATTCGTGACGATCAACGGGATGAATATTCCGAGCGAACGGTCAAGGGCGGGAAAGTACGCCTTGAAGACGAGTTCGATGCAGGTTACGAGGCTTGCGATAATAAGGACGTACATCGGAATGCGAATTTCGCTGCGAATGAAACGGCGGCTCGCCGATACGAGGATGTTGGAGCCCGTCAGCACGAGCAACGTGGCGAGCCCGAGGCTCACACCGTTGACGAACGTCGTGGTCACGGCGAGCAGCGGGCACAGACCCAGCAACTGCACCAGTCCGGGGTTGTCGTCCCAGATTCCCGACCAGAAGGTCCCTGTTGTCCCGGTCTTCGAAGTCATTGTCCGGACGCCTGTTCTTCAATTCCCCGCGCTTCGAAAATCGAATCGCGATGGCTCTCGAAGTATAACAAGGTCTCCTTGACGGCAAGGACCACGGCACGGGACGTGATGGACGCGCCGGTGAGCTGATCGAATTCGCCGCCGCTCCGCTTGATATTCCAGCGTTCCCTCTGCGGGGATTCAAGCGAGGTCTTCTCGAACTGTTCGATCCAGTCCGACCTGGAGGCTTCGATGCGATCCCCGAGCCCCGGCGTTTCCTGGTGTGCGAGCACCCGCACACCGGTCACCACGCCGGAAAACTCGATCCCGATCAACAGCTTGATCGGTCCCGCGAAGCCCTCTCGCGCGGTGACGACGAACACCGCCGCGACCGGCTTCTCCTCGGCGTACACACGGTAGATGATCGCCGCTTCCTCGCCCGGCAATTCGTGCGGCGGGGGCACGATCAACGTGGACTCGGTCAGGTCGTTGTCGTAGAACACGCCGGACAGGGTGGGCCGCAAGCTCGCTTCCAGTTGCGCCTTTTCGTTTTCGACGATGCGCGGCCGGGTGAGATGATAGGTGACGGCGACCAGCGCGGTGCAGACCGCCGCCAGGACGGCCAGGGTCAGGCCGCTGCGCCAGGCTGCCGGGCGCCCGTCCGGCGATTGTTCGGGTCTCGGGTCCTGGTCGCCCATCACCGGCCGCTTTTCTCGCGCTTTATGTGCCCCACGATACGAGGCCGGGTTACGTAGTCGATTGCGGGTGCGGCCATGTTCATCAACAGGACGGCAAACGCAACACCGTCGGCATAGCTGCCCCAGCGGCGGATTGCATAGATCAGGAAACCGATGCCGAAGCCATAGATCAACCTGCCTTTTGGACTGGTGGCGGCGGTCACGGGATCGGTCGCGATGAAGAATGCGCAAAGGATCGTACCGCCGCTGAACAGGTAAAAGCCCGGGCTCGCATGCACCCCGGTATCGAGCATGTACATGATCCCGGACGGCAGCAGCACGCCGGCCAGCACGCCCGTGGGAATCTGCCAGCGAATGACCTTGAGCAGCAGCAGCCACGCGCCGCCGATCGCCGTGAAATTGCCGATCCACTCCCAGCCGCGGCCACCGAAATCGCCCATGAGCGGGTTGCGGTGTATCTCGTCGAAGGTCTGCATGATGCTCAGCCCGGATTTCACCGTATCGAGCGGGGTCGCGCGGCTGATGGCGTCGAACGTGAGATAGTCCGGCAGTGAGCCTGTGAGCGTGTAGTGCGCCGTTTCATAGATATTCAGGTAGTGGTAATCGAGATCGCCCATGCGCGGTGCGGTCCACAATGTCATGTACATCGGATACGCGATCAGTATGACAACGTAACCTGCCATGGCGGGATTGAAGACGTTGAAGCCGAGACCGCCGTACAGATGCTTCGCGACGACGATGCCGAACAACGCGCCGGTAGCCGTAACCCACCACGGCGTCAGCGCCGGCAGTGAAAACGCGAGCAGGGCGGCGGTGACCATCGCACTGAAGTCAGACAGTGTGGGTTCGACCGGCTTGTCGCGCAACTTGAGCATGAGCGCTTCACCGGCCGCGCAAAAGACGGCAGCGACGATCAGGTTCAATATGAAGCCCGGGCCGAAATACCACACGTATGCGAGGGCGGCCGGTATCAGCGCATACAGCACCTGGCGCATGGTCGAGCCGACATCGGTCGGCGGCGTAACGTACGGCGCTTCACGGCGTTCGAACTCCACCTCAGTCGTCCTCCGGGCCCTTCGTCCAACGATTCCTTTGGCGGGATCGCTCGATCATCTCCTGAATCTCCCTGGGTCCGGCGCGGATCGCGGAGCGCTTCTGGTCCGCCAGTTCCGCTTCGCGTTTTTTCTCGTCGATTTCGAGGCGCTCCGTACGGGATTCGAAGCGGCGGCGTGCGCGCAGCGCGCGTGCTTTTTCATCGGCCAGTTCCTGGATGCGTCCTTTGGCCTGTCGAAAGCTGGCCGTCAAAGGAATGTGGCTGGGACAGACCAGGTCGCAGCAGCCGCACTCGATACAGTCCGTCAGTCCGAATGAGCGCAGCTTGGCCTCGTTATCCGTGCAGGCGAACCAGAACAATTGCTGCGGCTGCAACAGGACCGGACAAACGACCGCGCATTCACCGCAACGGATACAGGGTTTTTCGTCGCCCAGCGGAACCGGCTGCGACAACACGAGTATGCAGTTCGTCGCCTTGACCAGCGGAATGCGGTCGGTGGTGACGGACTTGCCGGTCATCGGGCCGCCGATAATCATGTGTTTGGCCCGTTCGGTGTAGCCGCCGGTCAATGCGATGACATCGGCGACCGGCGTGCCGAGCCGTGCCCTCACGTTCATCGGATTGGCGATGCCGTCGCCGGTTACGGTCGTGACCCTCGAGATCAGGGGTTCGCCTTCGCAGATCCAGCGAAAGACGGCGGCGGCCGTCCCGACGTTCTGCACGACACAGCCGACGTCCGACGGCAATCCACCGCTCGGCACCTCCAGGTTCGTGACCAATTGCACGAGCTGGTCCTCGCCGCCGGACGGATAGATCGTCGGTACCTGCTTCAGCACGATGCGTGGGTCATCCAGTTCCCGCAGGGCCTCGGTCATCTTCGCAACCGCTGCCGGTTTGTCGCTTTCCAGGACGACAAAGCACTTGTCGACTCCGAGCGCATGCAGCAGGACCTGTGCACCGCCCAGCACCTCCCGCGCGTGTTCGCGCATCAGGACGTCGTCGCAGCTGATGTAAGGCTCACACTCGACGCCGTTCAACAAGAGGTACTCGAGAGGTGCCGTGACTGCCTGCATCAGTTTCTGCGCCGTCGGGAAAACCGCGCCGCCAAGCCCAACGATTCCTCCCTGCAGGATCTTCTGCAGCAAGCCTTCGGACGTCATGGTTTCGTACGGCACGACCGACTTTGCCATGTCGATCGCTTCATCTTTTCCGTCGCACTCGATGACGATGCAGGGCGCTTTTTCGCCGTAGCGGCGTGATACGGGCCAGGGTTCGATCGCCACGACTTTTCCCGATGACGATGCGTGCACCGGCGCGCTCAGGATCCCGTCGGCATCGGCGATCAATTGGCCCTTGAGAACCCGTGACCCGATGTCGACCACGGGCTGCGCCGGTTCGCCGGCATGCTGTGCCAGGGGCAGCACCAACTGGTCGGGAACAGGCATTTCCCGAATGCCGTCGGCGGTGGACTTCTCTTTTTCGGCGGGAAGACGCAGCCCGCCATACCACTTGCCGAGATCGTATGTGGGCGCGGCGGTCATGCGGGCGCTACCATGCGAATGCAATCGACAGGGCAGCGAATCACGCAGAGCTCGCAGCCGGTGCATTCGCTGGCGATGACCGTATGCATGAACCGGTGCGCACCGCTGATGGCATCGACCGGGCAGGCATCCCGACAGTAGGTGCAGCCGATGCACAGGGATTCGTCGATGATCGCGACGGCGCCCGTTTTGGCGTCATTATTTGCCACGCCGAGCGGCAGTACTTCCCGGTCCAGCAATTCGGCGAGTCGTTGCACGGTATGCGTGCCGCCCGGCGGGCACAGGTTGATGGGAGCGTCCGCATCGACGATCGCCGCCGCATAAGGACGGCACCCCGGATACCCACATTGCGCGCATTGCGTCTGCGGCAAGAGGTCATTCACCCGATCAATCAGCGTGCGACTGGTGGCCGGCAGCCGCCGCGAGGAAAATCCGAGCAGCAGTCCGGCAGCCAGTGCAATGATCGTCACGGCGAAAATGGCGGTCAGGACCGATATCCACATGGCGCGTCAGTGCCTGGACGTCAAGGGCGTGCCATTCCGGAGAACCCCATGAAGGCGAGCGACATGATGCCTGCGGTCATGAGTGCGATGGCCGTGCCGCGAAACGGCCGCGGTATGTCCGCGGCAATCAGCTTTTCGCGCACGGATGCGAACAATACCAGCACCAGTGCGAAGCCTGCCGATGCGCCGAATCCGAAGACGACCGACTCGACAAATCCCTTGGCTTGCTGCACGTTGAGCAGCGCGACGCCCAGGACTGCGCAATTCGTGGCGATCAGCGGGATATAGATACCCAGCACCTGGTGGAGCAGCGGGCTCAGGCGCCGCACCATGATTTCTGTAAATTGCACACTGGCCGCAATGACGAGAATGAAACTGATCGTTCGGAGGTACTCGATCTGCAGTGGGACCAGCACGTACTGGTGCAGCAGGTAGCTCACCGCCGACGACAGGGTCAACACAAAGCCGGTGGCAAGCGACATACCCAACGCGGCTTCGAGGTTCCGGGAAACGCCCAGGAAAGGACACAGCCCGAGGAATCGAACGAGCACGAAGTTGTTGACCAGCACCGTGCCAACCAGGATCAGAAACAGATCAGTCATCGCTCTTGACTATGGATACGCAATCAACGGTGCCGGGATGGAGGGAATGCCGGCACCCGGGTCTATTGTAACGCGTGCAAGGCGCAAGCGGTGGCGGCCCCGGGTCGGTCAACTTCTCGATTGTTCGACCATTTGTTCGATCTGCTTCGGGTCCAGCCGAGTCAGCAACGGCTTGTATGCGGCGATCTGTCGGCCGAGCAGCGGGCTTGCGGCGGTCTGCCAGGTCCAGGAGTCCTCGCCGAACAGCGACCGGACGTCCATTGCGAGCCTCGGCAACACGGGATCCAGGAAGACGATGAGCAAGCGAAACAGGTTGAGTCCCTGCGTGCAGACCGCCTGCACCTCGCTCGTCCGGCTCTTGTCCCTGGCGATGAGCCAGGGCTTCTTGGCTTCGATGTAGCGGTTCGCCTCGTCGGCGAGCGCCATGACGGCGCGCATGGCCCGGGAATATTCCCGCGCCTCATAGTAATCCGCGATGGTTTCGGAGGCGGCTGCGAATTCTTCATACAGTGCAGGATCGTCGAGCCTGCCTGCGAGTCGGCCGTCAAAACCGCGGCTGATAAAACCGGCGCAACGGCTCGCGATATTGACGAGCTTGCCGACCAGGTCGGAATTGACACGCGCCGTGAAGTCATCCAGGTTGAGATCGATATCGTCCATGCCCGGGCCGAGTTTGACCGCGTAGTAATAACGCAGGAAATTCGGATTGGCATGATCGAGATAGGTCCGCGCGTTGATGAACGTGCCGCGCGACTTCGACATTTTCTTGCCGTTGACTGTCAGGAAACCGTGCGCGAACACGCTGTTCGGCTGCCGGAATCCGGAGCCTTCGAGCACGGCGGGCCAGAAGAGGGTATGGAAATAGACGATGTCCTTGCCGATGAAGTGATAAACCTCGGTATCGTGCCCCGGCATCCAGTATGAGTCGAATTCGAGGTCGGGGCGCCGTTCGCAGAGGTTGAGAAAGCTGGCGACATAGCCCACCGGCGCGTCCAGCCAGACGTAGAAATACTTGTCCTCGGTGCCCGGGATCAGAAATCCGAAGTAAGGCGCGTCGCGGGAAATGTCCCAGTCCTGCAACCCGGCGTCGAACCACTCCTCGAGCTTGCTGGTAATGTTGCGATGCAGGGCTGCCGATTTGATCCACGTCTTCAGGCGCTCGTGGAATTCGCTGAGTCGGAAAAAGTAGTGTTCGGATTCTTTCCACAGGGGCGTGGTGCCTGACAGCACGGACACCGGGTCGATCAGGTCGATTGGCGAATAGGTGGCGCCACAGACCTCGCAGGCATCTCCGTATTGATCCTCGCTCTTGCACCGCGGGCAGGTGCCGCGAACGAAACGGTCCGGCAGGAACATCTTTTCCTGCTCGTCGTACGCCTGTTCGATCGTGCGCGTGTAGATGTGCCCGGCCTCCTGGAGGGCGAGATAGATGCGTTGCACGAGTTGTTCGTTCTCCTCGGAATGCGTCGTGTGAAAATTATCGAACGCGACATCGAAAGCCTCCAGGTCGTGGAGCTGTTCCTCGGAGACCCGGGCGATGAGTTCTTCCGGCGTGATGTTTTCCTGCCGTGCCTTGATCATGATCGGCGTGCCGTGGGCGTCGCTGGCACACACGTAGGTGCAGATATGGCCGCGCAGTTTCTGGAAGCGGGCCCAGATATCGGAATTGAGATACTCCACCATGTGGCCCAGGTGGATGGAGCCGTTGGCATAGGGGAGGGCGCTGGTGACGAGGATTTTGCGGACGGCCTGCGACATCGGGAACGGTTTCGGGACGGCAAAGCCCGCGATTATGCCATTTCCACGCTACGACTGATCCTTGATCTGCTGGAATTTCGTCTTGTTGTTGGCCTGCTGGTAGGCCTCCTTGCCTGAAACGAAGCGCCGTTCGACGAGATCCATGAGCGCCGAATCCATGGTCTGCATGCCGACCGAGCCGCCGCTCTGCATGGCCGTTTCGAGCTGGTCCATGCGGCCCTGCCGGATGAGGTTGGCGACGGCCGAGGTGTTGACGAGGATTTCGAGCGCGGCAATGCGTCCCGGTTTGTGTTTCGTCGGCAGGAGTTGCTGTGAGATCACGCCGCGCAGCGACGTCGACAGCATCGTTCGAATATGTCCTTGCTTGTCCGCCGGAAAGGAATTGATGATCCGGTCGACCGTCTGGGGAGCCCCGTTCGTATGCAGGGTGCCCATGACCAGAATGCCCATCTCGGCCGCCGTGACGGCGATACTCATGGTCTCCAGATCGCGCAGCTCGCCGACAAGGATGACGTCCGGATCTTCGCGCAACGCGGAATGCAGGGCATCGGCAAAGGTGGCACTGTGCACGCCGACCTCTCGCTGGCTGATGAGGCAGCCCTGGCGTTTGTGTACAAACTCGATCGGGTCCTCGATCGTCAGGATATGACCTTTCAGGCGTTTGTTGATCGCGTCGATCATCGCCGCAAGGGTGGTGGATTTCCCGGAGCCGGTTTTGCCGGTCACGAGAATCATGCCCTGCGTCTGTTTGCACAGGTTGTGCACGACTTCCGGCATCTTCAGTTCTTCGAGCGTGAGGGCCCTGGACGGAATGGCCCGGAACACGCCGCCGATGCCGTTCAGATGCCGCATGACATTGACTCGAAAACGCGATACGGCGGGAATTTCATAGGCGAAGTCGACCGCGTCGTCTTTCTCGAAATCGCGTTGCGTCGTCCCCGACATGATTTCGAGGAGGGCATCCCGGACGGTATCGACGGTCAATACTTCGTTACTGAGGGTGGTGAGCGACCCGTGAATGCGTAGGCGGGGCGGGTCGCCCGAAATGAAATGCAGGTCGGAACTGTTTTTGACCAGCGCGTCTTTCAGGAATTTGTCGATCTTGTTCAAGACTTCCCCGTCGCGTCGAATTAGGCTGCCATCTATTCTTCGGTATCGAGCGTCGGCAGGATTCCGGTGTCCGTCACGAACCGCTTGAACTTCTTCTTGTCACTCGTATAGCGAAACGCATCGTCGGGGTCAACCTGGCCGGCCTCGATCGCCGCCATCAGCGCCTGGTCCATCAACTGCATGCCGACGTCACGGCCGGTCTGCAGTTGTGCCGGGATCTGGTGCGACTGATCGCTCATGATCAGCTTCGCGATCGCGCGGTTGTTGATCAGTATCTCGAGCACCGCCCTGCGGCCGCGGCCATCCGGCGTCTTGACCAGCACCTGGGTGACGACGGCTTTCAGGCTCTGCGACAGGAAGCTTTTCGTCTGTTCCCGAAGTTCGCCAGGCAGCGCGTCGATGATGCGGTCGATGGTCTTCACGGCGCTGGTGGTATGCAATGTTCCC
The DNA here is from genome assembly GCA_050738315.1 of Woeseiaceae bacterium. Classification (GTDB taxonomy): domain Bacteria; phylum Pseudomonadota; class Gammaproteobacteria; order Steroidobacterales; family Woeseiaceae; genus IDS-8. The sequence goes on along the minus strand of JBOHZD010000048.1, from coordinate 31,501 downwards.
AGCACCAGGTGTCCGGTTTCCGCGGCCGTCATCGCCATCGAAATGGTCTCGGCATCGCGCAACTCGCCAACCAGGATGACGTCAGGGTCTTCGCGCATCGCGGAGCGGACGCCGTCCGCAAAACTCCTGAGGTGGGTCCCGAGTTCACGTTGGATGACCTGGCAGTTCTTACTGGGGTGCACAAATTCGATCGGGTCCTCGAGGCTGATGATATTGAGGCTTCGAGTTTTGTTGAGGTGATCGATCATGGCGGCGAGCGTGGTCGATTTGCCGGTCCCCGTCGAGCCCGTCACCAGCACCATGCCCTGGTGGTAGTCGCAGAAATCCCGAATGACCGGCGCAACGTCGAGCTTCTCCAGGGTCGGCACTTCGTTTGGAATATGGCGGAATACCGCGCCGACACCCGTCTCCTTTCGGAACAGGTTGACACGGAAGCGGCCGCCTTCCTCGCCGACATAGGAGAAATCGAGATCGCGACCGGACTCGAACGTTTTTTTCTGGGTATCGGTCAGGATCTCCATGACGTAACCCTCGAGCTCCGTATCCGAAAGTTCGCGGAATTTGATCGGCATCAGGTCGCCGTTCATACGCAGCATGGGCGGTACTCCAACGGCCAGATGAACATCGGAGCAGCCCTGTGCAAGTCCCAGTTTCAGGAACGAATCTATACGTGGCATGACTGAATATCGCCCAGTCCTACAATTGGACCGCGTTCAGTGCGTCGATCATTTCTTCCATGGACGCGTAACGCTTGGTCTTGTCGACAGACATTGCTTTTCCGATGACGGCGGCATAATCGTCCGGAATCTCCGGATTGATTTCCTGACAGCGCTTTGCCTTGCCCTGCACATGTTGATACATGACCGACATATGGTCGCCCCGGCTGTAGGGCGGTACGCCGGTAACCATTTCGTACATGATGACGCCGACGCTGTAGATATCGGCCGTTTCGTCGACTTTCTTGCCGAGAATCTGCTCCGGCGCCATGTACTTCGGCGAACCGATCACGTAGCCGGTTTTCGTGAGCTGGGTATCGCCGCTGCTTGCCGCCGCCGCGACGCCGAAGTCCACGATCTTGAGCAGGCCTTCGTCGTTCACGAGGATATTGGCCGGCTTCAGGTCGCGGTGAATGACGCCTGCCTGATGCGCCACGGCCATGCCGGTGGCCATATCGAACGAGTACTTGATCGCTTTCTCGAACTTCATCGGCTTGCTGTCCGGGATTTCCGCGCTCAGCGTATGCGACGGGAAATATTCCATGGAAATCGCGTAGCTTCCCTGTAAATGCAGAAAATCGTAAATACGAATGACATTCCTGTGAGTGATCTTTCTGGAATAGCGCAGCTCGTGCACGAATCGTTTCATCATCTCTTCGTCGGATGACACGTTCGGGTTCAGGAACTTCAGGATCAGTCTTTCGTCCACGACCTGGTCCTGCATCAGCAGCACGGTACCGAAGGCGCCTTTTCCAATCTTCTCGATGTATTTGTAACGGCCGTCGATGACGTCTCCGGGCTGCAATTTCGAAATGTCGAGAACCTGTTGCTCTGCTGCGGCACTGATGAGTTGGTCGATATCTTCGTTTTCAATGAGCAGAGTGCGGGTATGCTCGGCGATCTTCTCTGCGCGTACGTTTTCTTCGAGCACGGTGGCCGAAAACTTGGCGTCGAGTTCCTTGATCGCCTTATCGGCGATATTGATGATGGTCGGGTCGTCGGACTTCTTTATCTTCTGCAGAAAACCGCGAATGCTGTCCGCACGTTTCTCGTCGACGAGGTGCGATATTGCCTTGATGGCTTCAACCTGGACGTCACGCTCGGGCCTGCTCAGCAGCGGCACGATCTTGTCGACGACCTCGTGATTGCCGAGCTTGCCCAGCGCTCGGATCACGACGGTGTCCGTTTTCGGGTTCTTGCCGAGCATGCTGACGAGTTTGGGAACGGCCCTGCTGCTGCCGATGTGCGAAAGAGCGTCCACCGCGCGCTCGCGCACCCACCAATCGGTGTCATCGGTCGCCTTCAGCAATTCGTCGACCGCTCGTTCGTCCTTGGTTGCATTGAGGATTTCGATCGCGGTTCGCCGTATGTCGTCGTCTTTGTCCCGAATGAGCTGCAGCACGGAGTCGACGACCTTCGGACCCCCGATTTCGGCCAGCGCATCACCCGCGCGTGCGCGCACCCACCAGTCGTCGTCCTTGATTGCCTGGAGCAGGTCCTTCACGGAATCGACATTGCCGATTTCGTTCAGCACTTCAACCGCGGCGCGGCGAGTGTATTCCGACTCGTCCTTCAGTGCGGGCACCAGGTAACGGATCGTTTGCGGATGATTGATCTTGACCAGTACGTCCACGGCCTTGTTCTGGACGTCAAGGTCCGGATCCATCAACAGCTTGCTGACCTTTGCAATGTCGACCTTGCCCTCGCGCTGGGCCAGCGCACCGAGCGCCGCGCTACGCACCAGTTTGCTGGGATCGGTCAGCTGCATCTCGAGCGCATGATTGATTTCGGACTTGTTGAAGCGGGACAGCAGGTTGATCAGGTGCATTTTTACCGCGGGATCCTTGCCGCCCATGCGGGCAATCAGATCCGGCACCATGTCCTCGGTGACGATTTCCTCGATGATCTTGAATAACGCCGCTTTTTCCTTGGAGTCGAGTTCGTAGGCGCGACGCAGCAGATCGTGAACGCTGAGATCCATCTTGTGGACCTTCAGAATTTCGATCAGGGCGGGTTTCGACACCTCCGGCTCGTCGAGAAAATCGAGGAGCGCATTGGCGTTGTAATTGTTGCTGCTCGACAGCGCCCAGGCGGTGCCCGATACGACGCGGTCACCGCCGTCCGCGAGGCCTTCCTTGTACATCTTGAGCGTTTTGTCGCTCACCTGGCTGGCGAGGATGTCGACCAGCAGCATCGAATGCGTCCGGTCGCTCATCGCGAGCGCCTCGATCGCTTTCGGAATCACCCTGGGTCCGAGCTTCTTCAGCCGCTCGGTCAGCTTCTGGGCATTGACCGAAGCGGTGTCACTTTCGCTGATGAGCTGACTGATCAGCTGATCGGCACGAAAGCCGCCTAGAATGGCCATATAGCTTGATCAAGGCGCATCGGAAGATCAGGACAGGCGGCTGTGGCACAGCCGGGCAGGTGACAAGGTATCGTCCCTGCACTCAAGTCGATCTGTGCCTGATAAACTGATGTAATCAATTGTCATTTCGCTCAAGCCGCAGCTGACATGAGGATATTTGCCGTCGTCCGGCGGGCTCCCCGTGCTCCCGTACCCCACTTTTGCTGCATTATGCCACATTGCCGCCGCGCGGATTGTGAGCGCCGGCCCTCCGCGGCCGTCATGCATCACGGGCATTTTTCCAGAACGGCCTCCGCTACAATATCCGCCCCGGATCACGGCTCCGAAGTCCCCGTCAAAATTTAACCTAATGCAACAGCGTGAAATGTGACTTTGTCAACAGATTCCGACCTTAAGGAAACCCTGCAGTCGGTGCTCGTACCGGGCATCCCGCATCCGCTCGGTGACATCGGCCGCGTGCGCAGAGCCGACGTCGATGGCCGCACTGCTCATGTCGAAATCGAACTGGGCTTCGCGGCGGAAACGGTGCGGGAGGAGTTGGAGAGTTTCTTTCGCGAGAAGATCAGGGCCGCGGGGTCCGTGGATCGGGTCGAAATGGTCATGTCCACAAAAATCGTGGCACACGGCGTGCAGCCGAACCTGAAACCGCTGAAGAACGTGAGCAACGTCATCGCAGTGGCGTCCGGGAAGGGCGGCGTCGGCAAGTCGACCATTGCCGCGAACCTCGCGCTGGCACTGGCACGTGACGGCGCGTCGGTCGGCGTCCTGGACGCCGATATCTACGGGCCCAGCCAACCGCTGATGCTCGGGCTCACCGGGCAACGCCCCACCAGCCGGGACGGCAAGTCGATGATGCCGCTTCGGGCGCATGGACTCGAGGTCATGTCGATCGGGTTTCTCATCGATGCGGACCAGCCGATGGTGTGGCGCGGCCCCATGGTGACCCAGGCCCTGAACCAGCTGCTGCAGCAGACGAACTGGTCGAATCTCGATTATCTCGTCGTGGACATGCCGCCCGGTACGGGCGACATCCAGCTGACGCTCTCGCAGCGCGTGCCGGTCAGCGGCGCCGTGATCGTGACGACGCCGCAGGACATCGCGCTGCTCGACGCCCGCAAGGGACTGCAGATGTTCCGCAAGGTTTCAGTGCCGGTGCTCGGTGTGGTCGAGAACATGAGTACGCATGTTTGCAGCCACTGCGGGTTCGAACAGCCGTTGTTCGGCAGCGGTGGCGGGGAACGCATGGCGCGGGAATTCGACGTCGAACTGCTCGGGCAGTTGCCGCTCGATCTCAAAATCCGCGAGCAGACCGACAGCGGCAGGCCGACGGTGATCGCCGATCCCGACAGCGCGGCCGCCGCCGCCTATGTCCTCACCGCCAGGCGCATGGCTGCTCGTCTCGCCATGCAGGGCAAGGACTACAGCCGCCGTTTTCCCAACATCGTGGTCGAGGACAGCTGATGAGTATCAAGTCGGATCGGTGGATACGCCGCATGGCCCGAGAGCAGCGGATGATCGATCCCTTCGAGCCTGCACAGGTGCGGGAAATGAACGGCGGGCGTATCGTCTCCTACGGCACATCGAGCTACGGATACGACGTCCGTTGTTCCGATGAATTCAAGGTATTCACGAACATCGAATCGGCGATTGTCGATCCCAAGGCCTTTGACGAATCCAGTTTCGTGGACAAGAAAAGCGACGTTTGTGTCATTCCGCCGAATTCATTCGCGCTGGCCCGCACTGTCGAGTACTTTCGCATTCCGAGAAATGTATTGACCATATGCCTCGGCAAATCGACCTATGCCCGCTGCGGCATTATCGTCAACGTGACACCGCTGGAGCCCGAATGGGAAGGGCACGTTACGCTGGAATTTTCGAATACGACGCCGTTGCCGGCAAAGATTTATGCGAACGAAGGCGTGGCACAGATGCTGTTCCTGGAGTCGGACGAGGAATGCGAAGTCTCGTACCGGGATCGCGGCGGCAAGTACCAGGGTCAGCGGGGCGTTACGTTGCCGAAAGCCTGACCTTGTGGAACGAACAGACAGGGCGACCCGTCTCAGGGTGCCGCTCCGCCGCCGTCCTGCTGCAGCGGTTCGTCCAGCCGCTGCCCATCGTGCCACGCAGAGCCACCCCGATACTGCACTCGTCCGGACGCAACCAGTGCGGCTGCCTGTGGGTAAATTCGGTGTTCGACGGCGAGGACGCGCTCCGCCAGGCGGCCGGCGGTATCGTTGGCGAGGACCGGAACGCGACCCTGAATGATGCGCGGTCCACCATCGAGTTGCTCGGTCACGAAATGCACGGTACAGCCGTGCCACCGGTCTCCCGCGTCAAGCGCCCGCTGATGCGTGTTGAGACCCGGAAATCGCGGCAGCAGCGATGGATGTATATTAAGAATTCGACCTTCGTAATGCTTGACGAAGGCGGGCGTGAGGATGCGCATGAACCCTGCGAGAAGCACGAGACCCGGTCGGTAACGGGAGAGCGTCTCCAGCAGTGCCCGATCGTAGTCGGTACGATAGTCGGTACGATCGGCAGAGGCGGCGGCGGTGATACATTCGGTCGGGATTCCGGCTTCGCGCGCGCGGAGCAGGCCCTTCGCCTTCGCGTTGTTGCTGACCACAACCTCGAGATCGAGATGGAGCCGCCCGTCGTGCACGGCATCGATGAGTGCCTGCAGGTTCGTGCCGCCGCCCGAGATCAGCACCGCGGCAGAGGACGCCACCGCGCCGCTCAAACGTACCGAACCCCGCCGCTGCCCGTGGAAATCCGGCCCAGGCGCCAGGCCGTCTCGCCCTGCGTTTCGAGCAAGGCGAGCGCCGTATCGGCATCACCGGGACTCACGACGAGCACCATGCCGACCCCGCAGTTGAACGTGCGGCGCATCTCGTCGGCAGCGATCCGTCCGGACTCGGCAAGCCAGTCGAACACGGCTCCCTGGCGCCAGCTGTTGACGTCGATTTCTGCATGCAGATCCCCGGGCAGCACGCGCGGCAGGTTGTCGGTAATGCCGCCGCCCGTAATGTGTGCCAGGCCTTTGATCGTGATTCTCTGCATCAGTCCGAGCACGGCCTTGACATAGATCCGTGTTGGCTGCAGCAGCAGGGGCGCTGCCGGCGAGCCATCGATCACGGGATGATCGACCGTGTGCAGGATGCGCCGAATCAGTGAGAAGCCGTTTGCATGCGGACCGCTCGAACCGATGCCGATGACGGTGTCGTTGTCGATGATCGTCGAGCCGTCAATGAGGTCCTGGCGTTCCACCGCACCGACGCAGAAGCCCGCGAGATCGTATTCTCCGGCCGGGTACATGTCCGGCATCTCTGCGGTTTCGCCGCCGATCAACGCGGCCCCCGCTTGCACACAGCCTTCCGCTATGCCGTCGATGACGGTGGCGGCAACCTCCGTATCCAGACGGCCGCAGGCAAAATAATCCAGGAAAAACAAGGGTTCGGCCCCCTGGACCACGACGTCGTTGGCGCACATTGCAACGAGATCGATGCCGACGCCGCCGTGCTGACCGAGCTCTTGCGCAAGCCTCAGCTTGGTGCCGACACCGTCGGTGCCGGACACGAGGACCGGTTCGCGGTACTTGCCGGGTGGCAGTGCGAACAGGCCGCCGAAACCGCCGAGACCGGTCAGCACTTCCGGTCGCCGGGTCCTGGCAACGAGCGGCTTGATGCGCTCCACGAGCGCGTTGCCCGCGTCGATGTCGACGCCGGCGTCTTTGTATGTCAACGGTTTGCGGGTCACAGTGTCTCTGGTTGTATACAGGTGGACAACGGGGCTGCAATTGAATGGGTCGCAATATTCGTGAGGGCGATATAATAAAGGCTGGAGATCAGAGCGACAGAAATAATTTCATCCTGCCGATTGCCGGGCTGCGCTCGCCGGGGCTAGATCGGACATCGCATACAATGGAACGACTATGTCCCGGGTTTGGACACTTTTCAGGAAGAACGGGTTGAACGCTAGGGAGCCTGGCCATTGCACCGGGCGGTTTTTACTGACTCTGGTCGCTGCAGCAACGCTCGCATGGCCGGCCGCGAATGCCCGCGCCGTCGAGGTCGGATCGCTGTATACGGCACAGGCGCCGCTCGAAGGCAATGACACGAAATCCCGCGATAAAGCCTACGCCAGCGCCTTCTCGCAGGTACTTGCACGTGTGACCGGTAACGTCGACCCGCTGCAGTCCGCCCGGATCGCCGGCCTGTTCCCCGATCCGTCGCATTACGTACTCCAATACCGTCCCGGCGAGGACAACACGTTGTGGGTCACCTTTGACGGCAACGCGATCGAGCGCATCTTGCGGCAGTCGAATATGACCTTCTGGGGCAGCGATCGGCCGCTGACCCTGATCTGGCTTGCCGTCGACTGGGGCGAGGGCGAACGTGAAATCGTGGCGGCCGGCGAACCGGTACTCATTGCCGGTGAGGAACGGTCGATCGACCGTAATCGACTGTTGCGTGAACGAGTACAGGACGCTGCCTTGCAACGCGGTATCCCGGTCGCCTTTCCTCTTCTCGATGCCGAAGATCGCGAGGGTGTCAGCTTCAGCGACATCTGGGGCGGTTTTGACGACCTGTTGCTGCGGGCGTCGGACCGTTATGGCGCCAATTCGATCCTGGTTGGCAGAGTCCGTCCGCAGGCCGGCGAAGGCAATCGCTGGTCCTGGTATTTCGGGGGCGAGCAACGCGAGTGGAGCGGCGAGCCCGAAGGCGCCATCAACATGCTGGCCGACGCGCTTGCGGCGCAGTTTGCGATTGCCGGCGATGCGCCGCTCGACACGATCACCCTGACGGTCTCGGGCATCGATTCGGTGGCGGCATTCGGCGCGGTGCAAAGCTTTATGGAACAGCTCGACATCGTCGATGAACTCGCGGTCGACATGGTGAGCGGCGATCGCGTGCGTTATCGCATCACCGCTCACGGCGGCAAAGAGCGGCTGCGACGAACGCTCGAGTTCAGCGACATGCTGCAGCCCGTCGACGATTACGATCGCACCGATATCGCCAATGCGGATCCGGGTCTCGACGCACTCTCGTTCAGGTATCGGCCCTGACGGCAGTCGGTCGGCTGACACATGACACTACGCTGGTTGCCAAACGCCATTTCCTTGCTGCGCATCGCGCTGATTGTGCCGATTCTGTGGTCGATCGCGCAGAACCATTTCGAACGGGCGCTGGTCCTGTTCTTTGTCGCCGGATTTTCCGATGGCGTGGACGGATATCTCGCGAAACGTTTCAACTGGCACACGCGCCTCGGTGCGCTGCTCGATCCGGTCGCCGACAAACTGCTGGTCGCGGGCACATTGATCATACTGGTCTACACCCGCCATGTGCCGTTCTGGCTGGCCGCCATCGTCGTTGTGCGGGATATCGTCATCGTGGGGGGTGCGACGGCCTATCACTTTCTGATCGGGCCGGTCGAAGGCGAGCCGACCCGGATCAGTAAGTTGAATACCGCGTTGGAGCTGCTGTTCATCCTGTTTGTGCTGAGCCGGGCAGGCTTCAACTGGCCCGCGGAAATCACCATCACCATTCTGGGCGCCGCCGTGCTCGTGACCGTCGTGGTCAGCGGCATCGACTATGTCTGGTCCTGGACACGCCGCGCGCACGGCCGGACTCTTTGACGGCAGGGATCTTCGATGACCGATGACACGGCGGATAAGCCGGACCTGCGACTGAACTGGCTGATTGCCGTTCTACTGACTGGCTGGTTGCTCTATCTCCTCGCGCCGGTATTGACGCCGTTCGTTGCGGCAGCTCTGCTCGCCTATCTCGGCGATCCGCTGGCGGACAAATTGCAACGGCTTAAATTTCCGCGCGGAATCGCAGTGCTGACCGTCTTTCTGTTGACGTTCGCGTGTGTCGGCCTCCTGGTACTGTTGGTCGTGCCTCTGTTCAGGGCGCAAGTCTCGGCGTTGCTCGACTCTTTACCGGGAATCATTACCGAGGTGGAGCAGGTGTGGCTGCCGCGACTGTACGGATTCCTCGATATCGCACCGGGAGAGGACGTGGGGTTCGGCGCATTTCTGACGCGCTACAGCGAAATGGCCGGAACCTGGGGCAGCAGAATCATCCTCTCTTTGAGCAAATCCGGCGGCGCGCTGGCCGCCGCGGTCATCAGTCTGTTCCTCGTGCCGATCCTGACTTTCTACCTCTTGCGCGACTGGGACTCGATACTCACGAAGCTTGCTCGCCTGGTGCCGTCGAGCCAGCAGGAAACGGTCTTCAGGCTCGCGCGCGAGACGGACGACGTCCTCGGTGCATTCCTGCGCGGGCAAATACTGGTCATGATCGCGCTCGGCATCCTGTATTCGGTGGGACTCAGTATCGTGGGCCTCGAGTTTGCGATCGCAATCGGCATCGTTGCCGGGCTGGTCGGTTTCGTGCCTTATCTCGGGTTCGTGTTCGGGATCGTTCTTGCCGGCCTGACCGTGGCGTTGGAACCCGATCCGCTCTGGCGGCTGCTGGGCGTTGTCGCCACGTTTTCGATTGCGCAATTGATCGAAGGATCGCTCCTTACTCCGAAACTGGTGGGCAATCGTATCGGCCTGCATCCTGTCTTCGTCATTTTCGCCGTCGCGGCAGGCGGCCAGCTGTTCGGCTTTTTCGGCATCCTGCTGGCGCTGCCGATCGCGGCCGTGCTATCGGTGCTCATTCGCGTCGCCTACACGAAATACCTCGCCGAACACCCGCCGGGCGAACCGGTCGTGCAGGAAGGAGACGAGGCGGGATGAGTGCGCAGCTCGCATTGCCGATCCGGCTCCAGGACCATGCAGTGTTCGAAAGTTTCTGGGCATCCGGCAACGATGCGCTGGTGGCCTACCTGATGCAGGTGGCCGACACCCGTACCGGACCGGGCTGCTGGCTGTGGGGCGGCGAGGCGACCGGCAAAACCCATCTGTTACAAGCCGTCTGCGACCGGCTCGGCGAAGACTCCGTTTACGTGCCGCTGGCGCAGTTTGCATCGGCAGCGCCGTTCATCCTCGACGGGCTCGCGCGGCGCCGATGCATTTGCCTGGACGATATCGATGCCGTAGCCGCGGACGAACGCTGGGAACACGGCCTTTTCGATCTCTGGAACCAGGTCGCGGATGCCTCCGGCATCCTGGTCGTGGCCGCGAACGCGGCGCTGCGCGACAGCAACTTTGCGTTGCCGGATCTGCAAAGCCGGCTGTCAAGACTTCCCGCGTTCCGCATCGAACCGCTGGCCGACGGCGATCGCCTCCAGGCATTGCAACTGCGCGCCAGTCATCGCGGTCTGAAGCTGCCGTCCGATACCGCACGATACCTCCTCCGCAGGAGCCGGCGAGACATGGCGAGTCTGTACCGGCTGCTCGACAGGCTCGACATCGAAGCATTGCAGGCGCAGCGGCGCCTGACCATTCCCTTTGTCAGGGATGTGCTGGAGCGCATGTCATCCGCGAATTGAGCGCCTGCGTATTGCGTCCGACTCGATGGTCGTGCGGATCCTGCCCCGTTAGCCTCATTCACTTCTCGAGGCGTTTTGCAATCGATGCAACGCGCGCGCCCAGCACGCGGGCGAGTGTCCTGTCGTCGTCCGAAAGTTCGTCGGCTTCGTTGTTCCAGGTGACGTGGCTCGCACCGTAGGGAGAGCCGCCGGTTCTCGTGGTCGATAACTCGGGTTCGGTATACGGGACGCCGACGATCAGCATGCCGTGGTGCAGGAGCGGTATCGCCATCGTGAGCAGGGTCGATTCCTGTCCGCCGTGGAGTGTCGAGGTCGACGTGAACAGGCCCGCCGGCTTGTTGGCGAGCGTGCCACTCAGCCATTCGGTGCTGGTGCCGTCGAGAAAATACTTCAGTGGCGCCGCCATATTGCCGAAGCGGGTGGGGCTGCCGAGCAGCAGGCCCGCGCACTCGGCCAGGTCTTCGCGGGTCGCGTAGGGCGGTCCCTGTTCCGGAACGGGCGCTTCGACGGCCTCACAGACCGCCGACACGGCCGGCACCGTGCGCAATCTCGCGGAGACGCCTGCTATGGAATCGACTCCCTGGCACACCTCGCGGGCAAGGGCCGCCGTGGCCCCGTTACGCGAGTAATAGAGCACCAGTATGTCGATCACTTCGACAACAGCTCGAGTACGTTTTCGGGGGGCCTCCCGATGACCGCGGCGTTGCGATCCTCGTCGACCACCACCGGCCGTTGCAACGCGGCCGGATGGCGCGTCAGCCACTCGGCGTTCGCCGCATCGTCATCCATGGGCAGTTCGCCTGCGGCTTTGTAGTCGGGTTCATTCTTGCGCAGAAGGTCGTCCACGCGAACGTGCAACAGTTCGGCCAGCCGCAGAATGGTGGCCTTGTCGGGTACGTCGTCGAGATACTTGACGACCTTGGGCTCGATCCCGTGCTGTCTGATTATTTCAAGGGTTTTCCGGGACTTGGAGCAAGCCGGATTGTGATAGATCGTGATATTCATGATGCCGTGGCGCGACTCCTCGATCGTGAGTGGGTCATACTTCGGTGCGGCGTACCGTCGGCCTGCCAGTTTCATGGCCAGCGACGAAAATCTCAAGCAGGCAAGGGCTTCGCTCGTCGAAACACAGGCCTTTGACCTGCATTCCGTGCTGCTTGACGGCCGGGGCGTGGCCTTGCTAGCTTTCGCGCGTGCGCACACCGATACCAAATAGAATAACCGGCAGTGTGGCCGGGGTTGTCAGGCGCGGGATAGCCGTCGCGCTGTTGCTGATCCTTGCGGCGTGCGGCAGCGGGCCGCCGGTCCAGGAGATGAGTGACGCACGGCAGGCGATCGCGGTCGCGAAAGAGGCGGGCGCGGAAGATCATGCCGCGGAAACACTGCGGGACGCCGAAGCTTTGCTCGAAAGTGCCCAGCAAAACCTGTCGGACCGGGCTTACGGTCAGGCGCGCCGCGACGCACTCAAGGCCAAGCTGAAAGCGCTCGATGCGCTCGCCATCGCCGAAAACCCGGAGCAGAAAGAACAGCCGTAGCCCCCTGAGCACGCTAGCTTGGGCAAGGCTTTTCAGAATCGCAATGAGTCAGGATCCCGGCCCCACCTTTTGCCGACGCTATCGTGTGACCGGCCAGGTGCAAGGCGTTTTCTTTCGCGATAGCACGAGAGAGGTTGCGCAGAATCTCGAGCTCACCGGTTACGCGCGCAACAAGTCCGACGGCAGCGTCGAGATACTGGCCTGTGGAACACCGGAGGCCTTGACGAAACTCGGCGAATGGCTCTGGAGCGGACCGCCGATGGCGGCGGTGGAGCATGTAGAATCGATCGCGGTGGATACGACCATGCCCCCGTCATTCACGACCGGGTGATCGTCGGCTTGCAGTGTTTCAACTGCGAAACCACTTGATGCGCAGCTTATCCAGCACTTTGTTCGGGTAGGTTCGTTTTCCGAGGCTCCCGTTGTAGCGGCCCAGCGCCCGCTGCATATCGCCGTCTTCCATGTCCATGTAGTACTTGAGAATCGTGCAACCGAATCGAAGATTCGTTTCGATGAGAAACAGGTTGGCGTTCGGTTGACCGATTTCGTCGAGCCAGAACGGCATGATCTGCATCAGGCCGCGCGCCCCGACGTGGGAAATGGCAAACCGCTCGAAATTGCTTTCGACATCGATCACCGCCAGTACGAGTTCGGGCGGCAGCCCGGCACGGGTGGCTTCGAAATGGACGCGCGTCAGGATTTCGACTCGCTCGTCGACATCCTTGACCTGCCGCGCCAGGCGACGGGACATGTCCGTGAGCCAGACTTCCGCGTCGAAGCGGTCCGGAAAACTGTCGGCCTCGTTGGCTGCCTTGCGCAGCAGCTCGCGCAGCACCGGATCGCGAAAATCGCCTTGCGCGAGAGCCGGGCCGCTTGCGGACAGGAGCAGGCACAACACGAATACGCGGAATATCATCGGGCTACATTAGCGTGCGCGTCCGCAGCAGTTCGAGAGCGGCTTCACGTTTCAACATGCGGGCCTCGGCATCACGGCGGTGGCGATATTCGAGTTCGCCCGAGTCCAGCCCGCGCTCGCTGACGACCAGCCGATGCGGGATCCCGATCAGCTCGGCGTCCGCGAATTTCACGCCGGGGCGGGCGTCCCGGTCATCGAACAGCACGTCGACACCGTTGTCCTGCAGCTCGACGTACAGGTTTTCCGCCGCTGCCGCCAGGCGCTCCGATTTGTGCATGTTGATACCGATCAAGACGACGTCGAACGGCGCCAGCGGCTCGGGCCAGATGATGCCGCGGTCGTCATGATTCTGCTCGATCGCCGCGCCGACGATGCGGGTGATGCCGATGCCGTAGCAGCCCATCGCCATGGCGCGCTCCGTACCGTCCTGGTCCAGCACGGTTGCGTGCATCGATTCGCTGTACCTGGTGCCCAGTTGAAAGATATGCCCGACCTCGATGCCGCGCGCAATGCGCAGGCGCCCCTTGCCTCCCGGCACAGGATCACCTTCGACGGCGTTCCGGAGATCGACCGTTTCGGGTTGCTCCAGGTCGCGGACGAAATTGACGCCCGTAAAATGCATGTCGGTCTCGTTCGCGCCGGCGACGAAATCGGACATCAGTCGCGTGGCGTGATCGAACCAGGTGGGTATCTTGAGCCCGATGGGGCCGGCGAATCCGGGTTCGCAGCCGGTCACTTCGCGAATCACGGCCGCATCCGCCATCGTGAGCGGCGCGGAAACGCCCGGCAGTTTCTCCGCTTTGATCGAATTCAAGGAGTGATCGCCGCGCAGAACCAGCGCCACCGGGCCGTGCTCGCCTTCCACAAGCAGTGTCTTCACGGTTTGCTCGGGCGAGACGTGCAGGAACTTGCACAAAGCTTCCATGGTTTTTGTCGACGGCGTACTGACCTTGTGTAAGTCCTCCCTCGGCCGGGCAAGTTCGCCATCGGGTCTAACGGTGGCGGCCAATTCAACATTCGATGCATAGTGATCTTCATCACTGTAGACGATCGCGTCTTCTCCCGAGTCGGCCAGCACGTGGAATTCCTGTGACCGGCTGCCGCCGATTTCCCCGCTGTCGGCATCGACGATGCGGAACTGCAGGCCGAGCCGATTGAAGATCGCGGCGTATGCGTCGTACATGCGGCGGTAGCCGTCCTCGAGCGACGGCTGGTCGACGTGGAAGGAATAGGCATCCTTCATGATGAACTCGCGTGCGCGCATGATTCCGAAGCGGGGCCGGATTTCGTCGCGAAATTTGGTCTGGATCTGGTAGAAGTTCACGGGCAATTGCTTGTAACTCTTGAGTTCACGCCGCGCGACGTCCGTGATCACTTCCTCGTGCGTCGGTCCGAAGCAATATTCCCGGCCGTTCCGGTCGGCCATGCGGAGCAACAGCGGGCCGTACTGGTCCCAGCGTCCGGATTCCATCCACAATTCCGCCGGCTGGACGGCCGGCATGAGTAACTCCAGTGCACCGGCCCGGTTCATTTCCTCGCGGACGATCGCTTCGACTTTCCTGATGACACGCACTCCGAGCGGCATCCAGGTAAACAACCCGGCAGCCAGGCGGCGAATCATTCCGGCACGCAGCATCAGCTGATGGCTGACGATCTCGGCATCCGCCGGAATCTCCTTCAGGGTGACCAGTCCAAACTCCGTCAAGCGCATCTGGTATTCCGCTCCTGTTACGTTAGCGGGCGTATTCTACACGACACGTCGCGTGACCGAGACGAGATGAGCATCAAGCTTTGCCGGGATATACGCCAGGAAACCGCGACGTGCGGCCGCCAACGGCTGTAAACTCGGCGCGTCTCGGGAAGATCGGAATCGAACGGGTTGATCGACAGACGCAAATCTCCAGTTGCCAGGGAAGGAATTCCGTTTCTGCTCGCGATCGCGGCGATCACGGTCGGCCTGTGGTATTTCGGCGATGCGGCTCTTGCCGCATTTCCGTTCGCGCTGCTCGTGCTGACTTTCCTCGTATTTCGTGACCCACGCCGTGAGGTCGCCGCGGCGGCGCTCGGCGTCGTCTGTCCGGTCGACGGTAAGGTCGTCGAAATCAGTGTTGCCCAGAAAGGTGTACTGGCCGATGACGTGCAGAAGGTCATCATCAAGGTGAATATCTTCGGTACCTACACGGCACGGTGTCCCAGCGAGGGCAAGATCATGGATCCGCGCGACGAATCGGAAACCGGCCGGGCTACCACGGAGGACGGCGGCTTATGGGTGCACACCGACGAAGGTAACGAAGTTCTGCTGCAGTTTCAGGGCTATCGTTTCGGAATCCCGCCGCACGCCATCGTGGACTATGGCGAACGAGTCGGGCAGGGCCAGCGCTGCGCGTATCTGCGCTGGACCCGGTTCGCCGAACTGCAGTTGCCCGCATCCGGACGCGTGCTGGTGTCGGAAGGCCAGCGGGTGCGGGCGGGCAACGATCTGCTGGCACGATTGCCGCAACCTTAGTACATTTCGACAGCGGCACACCGCAAGATTGCAATGAAATCCGAACCGGAAAAAAACAGACGGAGAGGCATTTTTCTGCTGCCCAATCTGTTCACGACGGCAGCGTTGTTCGCAGGCTTCTATTCGATTGTCGCTGCGGTCGACGGTCATTTCCAGACTGCCGGCGCAGCGATCTATGTCGCAATGCTGCTCGATTCGCTCGACGGCAGGGTGGCTCGCCTCACGAAAACGTCTTCGCAGTTCGGCAAGGAGTACGACAGCCTGTCGGACATGGTGTCCTTCGGTCTGGCACCGGCGATCGTGGTCTATCAATGGGGTGTCGCCCGCCTGGCAGAATGGAATGTTGCATGGGGCCGTGTCGGCTGGCTGGTCGCTTTCCTGTTTGCGGTTGCGGCCGCTTTGCGACTGGCGCGATTCAACTCGATGGCGTCGACGGCCGACAAACGTTTTTTCATCGGCCTGCCGAGCCCGTCTGCGGCGGGCCTGGTCGCGGCCTTCGTCTGGCTCAGCAGCCAGTTGGAAATTTCAGGTCTCGGCGGGCTGGCCGGGGCGTTCACGGTGACGGCAATCGCCGGCGCATTGATGGTCTCGAACTTCCGCTATTACAGTTTCAAGGAGGTCAATTTCGGCCGGCGAATTCCCTTTACCTGGCTCCTGGTGGTGCCACTCATCTTCATGTTTATTTCACTGGATCCGCCGTCCGTTTTCCTGCTCCTGTTCGGCACTTATGCGGCGTCCGGACCGGTCCTCTGGTATTGGCGCAGGCGCGCGCGCCGGATCAGCAGGCAGAGGCGTACGGAGCGTGACAATGCCGGCTGAAGAGAACCGCCTGGCTTACCTCAGAGCGCTGGGAATCGATGTATACGTGCAGCGTGGACAGCGACAGCCGCAATCTCGCCTTGCGTCCCTCGACTGGGACGCACTCGAGGCGACGGTGGCCGCCTGCACTCGCTGCCCGTTGCACAAGGGCCGGACCCAGACGGTTTTCGGGGTCGGCAATCGCGCCGCGGAGTGGATGGTCATTGGCGAGGCGCCCGGCGCCGAAGAGGATCGGCGCGGTGAGCCGTTCGTCGGCCGGGCGGGACATTTGCTCGACGAGATGTTGCGCGCGGTGGGCCTCGACCGTGATAGTGTATTCATTGCGAACATTCTGAAATGCCGACCGCCCAACAATCGCGATCCGGTGGTCGAAGAGGCCGGGGCCTGCCGCGGCTACCTCGACCGGCAGATCGCGCTGTTGCGGCCGAAGTTGATTCTGGCCGTCGGCCGCATCGCGGCGCAGCAGCTACTGGCGACGGATGCGCCGCTCGGCCGCCTGCGCGGCCAGGTGCACGTGTTGGAAAACTCGGAGATCCCGGTGATTGTCACTTATCATCCCGCGTATCTGTTGCGCAGTCCTACGCAGAAGCGCAAAGCCTGGCAGGATTTGTGCTTGGCCCGGCGGGTGTCGAGAAAGCAGGCAGCATGATCCGCCCGATGGCGCATATTCCGGTCCTGACGCGGACCATGGTTCACGACGACCTGTCGATGGTGTCCGACATCGAACGCCGCGCCTATGATTTTCCGTGGAGTCACGGGGTGTTCCGGGATTGCCTGCTGGCAGGCTATAACTGCATCGTGCTCGAACGCGACGAGCAGGTTGCGGGTTATGCCATTCTATCGATCGCCGCGGGCGAAGCGCATGTGCTGAATCTCTGCGTCGATCCGGATTATCGCCGACTGGGTTACGGCGACCGCCTGCTGGATGAAATCCTCCGGCGCGCCGTTCTGGCCGGAGTCAAGGAAGTTTTCCTGGAAGTCAGGCCGTCGAACGTCCACGCCTTATCGCTGTACCGGAAAAAGGGCTTTCGCCAGATCGCCAACCGCCGCGCTTATTATCAGGCGAAGGACGGACGCGAGGATGCGGCCGTTTTGTCGCTGGTCTTGAAAGCGCGCTGACTGCAAGTTCGACTGGACTGGAATGGCATCACCCGAAACCATCGTAGGCCGGCGTGCGGGCGCTCTCGCGAAAGAGGTCCGGAAGCGCCGCACGTTCGCGATCATCTCGCACCCGGACGCGGGTAAGACGACCCTGACCGAGAAGCTGTTGTTGTACGGTGGCGCCATCCAGCTTGCCGGCACCGTGAAAGGGCGCAAGGCGCGCCGGCACGCGACCTCCGACTGGATGGCGCTGGAACAACAGCGCGGTATCTCCGTGACTTCGTCAGTCATGCAGTTTCCCTACCGCGACCGGATCGTCAATTTGCTCGATACGCCCGGCCATGAGGATTTTTCGGAAGATACCTACCGGACACTGACTGCGGTCGACTCGGCGCTGATGGTGATCGACTGCGCCAAGGGCGTCGAGGCACGGACCATCAAGTTGATGGAGGTGTGCCGGTTGCGCGATACGCCGATCATGACCTTCATCAACAAGCTCGATCGTGACGGCCGGGAGCCGATCGATCTGCTTGACGAGATCGAGTCCGTACTCGGCATCCAGTGCTCGCCGGTCACCTGGCCGATCGGCATGGGGCGGACGTTGAAGGGCGTTTATCACCTGTTGCAGGACCGTATCTACCTGTATTCGAGCGCCGGGCGCGAGCGCGCGTCGACCATCGAAACGATCGAGCGCCTGGCGTCTTCGGAGGCCAAGGCGGCGCTCGGAGACGACGCAGAGCGTTTGCGCGAAGAAATCGAACTGGTCAAAGGCGCCAGCCCGGAGTTGAACATCGGGGACTATCTCTCCGCCCGGCAATCGCCGGTATTCTTTGGCTCGGCAATCAGCAATTTCGGTGTGAAAGAGCTGCTGGACGAGTTTGTCCTGCATGCACCGTCCCCACGGCCGCGGGAGTCCGATCGCCGCGACGTACAACCGGACGAGAAGGAATTGACCGGCTTCGTTTTCAAGATACAGGCCAACATGGATCCCGGCCATCGCGACCGCATCGCGTTCATGCGGATTTGCTCGGGCGAATACCGGAAGGGCATGAGGTTGACGCATGTTCGTTCCGGCAAGGAAATGAAGATTGCCGATGCCATCACCTTCATGGCCGCCGACCGTCAGCATACCGAAACGGCGTTCGCCGGCGATATTATCGGACTGCATAATCACGGCACGATCAATATCGGAGACAGCTTTTCCGAAGGCGAGGTATTGCGCTTTCAGGGAATTCCGAATTTCGCACCGGAAATCTTCCGGCGGGCCATACTGAAGGATCCGTTGCGGCTGAAAGCACTGCAGAAAGGCCTGTCACAGCTGTGCGAAGAGGGAGCTACGCAGTTGTTCAAGCCGCTGCGTAACAACGATCTGATCCTTGGAGCGGTCGGCCCGCTGCAATTCGAGGTCGTCGCGCACCGGCTGCGCGACGAATATAAGGTCGAATGCCAGTTCGAAGCGGTGAACGTCGCGACAGCGCGCTGGGTCGAAGCGGACGACGACAGAAAACTGGACGAATTCCGGCGCAAGGCGCACGACAACCTGGCGCTGGATCACGCCGGCAGCCTCGTCTACATCGCACCTAGCCGGGTCAACCTGGAATTGACGCTCGAACGCTGGCCGGACATACGCTTTCGGGAAACGCGGGAGCATTGATCGGCTGCGGGCGACCGTCTACGCTCTGGCGCGAGCGGTGAATTCACTCACGGCCGTTCGCAACGCCGCGACGGTCCGGACATTCGGCGGGCCGTAACGCGCGGCGAGATAACAACGTGTGACATCGTCGATCGCAGGCGGCGGCCCAATATTCGCGCTGGCCAGGCGCCGGGCGTAAGCATCCGGGCTTTCGCCCCGATCCGGCGTTACACCCGCTTTTTTCGTAAACCGGCGATAAAGCAGCGCCGCGGTGTCGTTCGCCGGCGGGCGATAACGCCGCAACATCAGAAAGCTGACGGCCGCAACAAGGAAAATGATCAGGGCCAGGAGCGTCATCATCATCTTCTGCCAGTTCGGCTCCTGCATTCCCAGCCATCGCATGAGGAGGTTTTGATTTTCGGGTCCGTATGCCAGGATCCACTCGTTCCATTCGGCATTGAGCGCATCCCAGGTCAGCCTGAGACGATGCAGAAGTTGCGACGGCGTCGTCAGGCCCCAACGCACTCCCGCCTCGGCGAAGCGCGCGCCCGACATACCGTTCTCGATTCTCTCGGGTGCGACGGCAGCCGTGGGATCGATGCGCAGCCAGCCCTCTTCGGGCAGCCATACCTCAGTCCATGCATGTGCGTCGGATTGGCGCACGATCATGTATTGGCCGACAGGGTTGATTTCACCCCCCTGATAACCGAGCACGATACGCGACGGCAATTTGGCGGCGCGCATCATGACGGCGAAAGCCGAGGCGAAATGCTCGCAGAACCCCTTTCGCGTGTCGAACAGAAACCGGTCGACCGGATTGTTGCCCAGCGCAGGCGGGTTCAAAGTGTAGTAGTACTCCTCGTCATGGAACATCCGCAGCACGTCCTCGATGAACGCCCCGTCACTGCCGGCAGCGAGTCGCATCCGGCGCGCGAGTTCCACCGTCCGTGGGTTGCTGTTTCCGGGGAGTGCCTGATACCAGGCCTTCGGGCCGTCGAACACGCCGGGGCCAAGTCGATATTGCAGGTAGGAAGCCGCATGGTAGGTGACCCGCTGATCGATCGGTTTCTCGCTGGCCAGCTCTTGTTGCGAAGCCATGAATGTCCGTTCGAGTGTCCACTGATACGGAATATCCAGCGCGAAGACCCATTGCTGTTGCGTGGGTTCCATCGTGATCTGGTAGCCGACCGGCTCGCCGGCGACGACGATCTCATCGCGAGCCCGGGCGTCGAAGGCCGGTTCGCCGCCCGCCCAGGTCCGGCCGTTGAAGCGCCGCAAAACCAGGCCGCGCCAATAACGCTGACTGGGCGGCGGCACCAGACCATCGAAATTCACCCGAAAAGCGACGGCGTCGGACGAGGACAGTTGACTGACGTCGCCGGGACTCATCCGGTCGCTTAACCCGGACGACGCCCGGCTGGTATCGATCGGCACGGACCAGAACGGCGCCGCAATGCGCGGAAAAAAGATCCACATGGCGAGTGTCAGCGGGGCGGCGTAGAGCACGAGGCGGCCGCTGGCAGCGAAGGTCTGGCGTACGCCGACGGACTTGCCCGCGGACATGCGCAGCCAGGCCGTCATCGTCAAAGTCAGACCCAGGACGAGATACGGCAGCGACCAGATGTATTGCTCACGCAGCAACGTCGCCATGATCAGGAAGATCGAAATGAACAACAGGACGAACTGGTCGCGTCTTTGCCGGGTTTCGAGCAGCTTCAGGGCAGCCATCACCGCGAGCAGCGCCGAACCGGGCCCGACACCACTCACGGATTCATAGGACGCGAATACGCCGATGAAACACACCAGGGACAACACAACGCGCAACCACACCGGCGGCAGCCGCCATCGTTTCCTTTCTATATGCCAGCGTGCGCCGGCACAGGCCAGGAATGCGGCGGTGATCCACCACGGCAAATACTGCGCGTGCGGCAGGAGGGCGAACGTCAGGGCGCCGAGCGTCCATGGAAGGCTCGCGAGCAAAGACCCGTCCGTGCCGCTCCGTTTTCTCATGACGGTTGCCGAATTTCGAACAACGCAAGAGTTTCGAGGCAGCGGTGCCGATGCGCATCGCCGTGCGCCGGCGGCAGTTCGACGCCCGGCACCCGCAGGCCGTAATCGCGATGCGTGCGGTCTGCATCGACGATCCACCGGGTCAGCACCGACAGGCGGCATTCGTAATCGTCGGCTTTCACCTTGTCGAAATCGAACCATTGGCTGCTGGTATCGGCGCCCGCAAACTGCTTCGACAGTAACTCGTTGCTCCGAGCGTAGGCCTTCCAGGCGACATGCCGCGGCGAATCGCCGTCATGAAACTGCCGAAAGCCCGCGAAATCCTCTTCGCCGCGGGCGTCGTGCTGCCGGTGGCCGTGAGCGCTCTGTGTGGGCGGGGGCTCCGGCGCATGATCGGCCGGACGCGGGTAGACCAGCGCTTTGAGATCCATGTGCAGCCAGGCCCAGGCCCGAAACAGTTCGAAAGGAAACAGCGTGCGGATGCCGAATCGCTGCAGTGCAATGATCCCGCGCCGGTCCGTGGGCAGTTCGAGATGGAACACCTGGCTCTCGCCGGGGGCAAGGTCTCTCACTTCGCTCGAGATCTTGCCGGAAAAAAGCTGCAGGTCGTAGCGCCAGCTCTTCGCGTGATTGATTACCGCGATTTTGAACTCGGCGGTCTGCCCGGCGAAGACCGGTTCGACACCCGCGAAACTCATTTCGAGGCCGACCAGGTTGCGCTGGCACTGATGCATTGCGACGAAACCCAGGCCGGCAAGCATGAACGTCAGCACGAACGACAGGTTGTTGTTGTAGTTCATCGAGCCGAGCAGCATGACGAAGGTCATGAGCGCGAAGACGAATCCGACGCCGGTCGGCAGGATATAGATACGGCCCGATCTCAGGCGGGTATTGGGAAGGTCACGACCCTGCCGCTTTTCCGCCCAGCGCTCGGCGCGCGTGGTGATGGCTGTCCGGAAGGGGGCAAGATTGAGGAGTGTCTGATGCATGTCCTGCCTGCAGCAGGCTGGGCCACTAGGGTATCGCCACCGAATTCAGAATGTGTCGAGTGAGCTCGGACGGGCTGCGATAACTGGAGCCGCTCGCCGGTTTCAGGCGATGTCCGGCCACCGCGGGAAACACGGCTTGCACGTCGTCGGGGAAAACTCCGGAATGATGCCTGATATAGGCATGCGCGCGGGCCGCTGCGACCAGCGCGAGCGAGCCGCGTGGCGACAGGCCCGTTTCGATCTCCGGTGACTCGCGCGTATATCGAACCAGCGCCTGAATGTAGTCCACGAGCGGGTCGCTCATGTGCACCGTTTGCACCTGGTCCTGTAGCGATACCAGGAGTTCCGGATGCAGTTCGGGCTGCACGGTGGCGAGCAGCTTGCGGCGGTCGATCCCCGTGATCAGTGCCCGTTCGTTCTCCTCGTTCGGGTACCCGAGTTCGAGGCGCATGAGGAAACGATCGAGCTGCGACTCCGGAAGCGGGAACGTGCCGATCTGGTCCGAAGGATTCTGTGTGGCAACGACGTAGAACGGCAGCGGCAGGGCATGGGTCTGCCCGTCGACCGACACCTGCTGTTCTTCCATTGCCTCGAGCAGCGCGCTTTGAGCCTTGGGCGTCGCACGGTTGACTTCGTCGGCCAGTACCAGTTGCGCGAATATCGGGCCCGCTTGAAACTCGAACTCGCCGCGTTGCTGGCGGAAGATGGAGACGCCCACGATGTCGGCGGGCAGCAGGTCGCTGGTAAACTGGATGCGTTGATAGCTGAGTCCAAGGACGCGCGCGAGCGCCTGCGCCAGCATCGTTTTCCCGAGCCCCGGCAGGTCTTCGATCAGCAGGTGGCCTTTCGCGAGCAGGCAGGCCAGGGCCAGCGATATCTCCCCGTCCTTGCCGAGGATAATCGTACCCAGCGATTGCCGCGCCTTGTCCAGTGCGGCTTTGCGGCTTTCGGCAGAGAGCGGCAATTGCTCGAGCGTACTACCGCGCTGCATCAGTGACTCCTGTGGGTCGGCGGTGTTACTGCAATGGTCACGGAATTGCAATGTTTATGCACACCGGGCGGTCGCAGTTTGTGAACCAGCACACATATTAACTGTTCAGGCTTTTCAGTTTCGCGAGTTGCTCGTCGATCTGAGCCAGCTGTCGTTCGAACTCTGCGACCCTTTCCGTTTCCATTCTGACCACGTCGCCGGGGGCGTTGTTCACGAAATTTTCGTTCTGCAGCCTGGTGCGGCTGCGGTTCAGGTCCGTCACGAGCTTCTGCCGCTGTTTGCCGAGCCTCGCTCTTTCGGCATCGACGTCGATCGCGCCCTTCATGGGCACGAGCAGTTTCATGTCACCGAGCAGCGCCGTGGCCGCTGCAGGTGCCTCGTCGACGTCGTCCAGGACGGCTATCGACTCGATCCGGCCGAGTCTTTCGAGCAGATGCGCGTGGGTCAACGCACGCTTGCGGTCCGTTCTGCTCGACTGCTGCAACAATACGGGTAGCTGCTTGCCCGGTGGTATATCCATTTCGCCGCGAATCTGCCGAATTCCCAGGATAAACTGCATGACCCAGTCGAGTTCCTCTTCGGCTGCGCGATCCTCCCGCTCGGGGACTGCTTCAGGAAACGGTTGCAGCATGATCGTGTCGCCATCAATGCCCGCGCGGTCGGCGACTGCGGTCCAGATCTCCTCGGTCACGAACGGCATCAATGGATGCAGAAGTCGGAGCAGCGCCTCGAGAGTTTCCAGCAGGGTCTGTTTTGCCGCTTGTTTCCCCGTTGCGGTCGACCGTTCGGACTGCAGGACCGGCTTGGACAATTCCAGGTACCAGTCGCAATATTCATGCCAGCTGAAGTCGTACAGTGCCTGCGCCGCCAGGTCGAGCCGATAAGCCGCAAAATGCCCGTGAACGGCCTGCACGACTCTGTTGAGCCGCGAGCGAATCCAGCGGTCGGCGGGACTGAATTCGGCCGGCCCCGCGCGATAGCCCTCGGTGTTCATCAGCACATAGTGCGCGGCATTCCAGAGCTTGTTGCAGAATTTCCGGTAGCCCTCGATGCGCCCGAGTTCGAAGCGAATATCGCGGCCAGTGGTCGCCAACGCGGCAAACGTAAAACGCAGTGCATCCACACCGTAGCCTGGGATGCCTTGTGGAAACTGCTGACGCGTTGCGGCCTCGATCCTCGGTTTGAGATGCGGCTGCATCAGGCCGGTGGTGCGTTTTTCGATCAGCGTTTCGAGATCGACGCCGTCGATGAGGTCGAGCGGGTCCAGGACGTTGCCCCTGGACTTCGACATTTTTTGTCCGTCCTGGTCGCGGATCAACCCGTGTATGTAGACTTCGCGAAACGGCACCTCTCCCATGAACTTGAGACCCAGCATGATCATGCGGGCAACCCAGAAGAAGATGATGTCGAAGCCAGTGACCAGCACGTTGCCCGGGTAGAACGTGCGCAGGTCTTCGGTGTCGCGCGGCCAGCCGAGGGTACTGAAGGGCCAAAGGCCGGACGAAAACCAGGTGTCGAGAACATCCTCGTCCTGCCGCAGGGCGACTCCGTCGGCAATTCCATGTTTTTTTCGCGCGTCGCCTTCGGAGCGCGCGACATACAAGTTGCGCTGCTCGTCGTACCAGGCGGGAATCCGGTGGCCCCACCACAATTGCCGGCTGATGCACCAGTCCTCTATGTTGTGCATCCAGTCGAAATAGGTTTTCGACCAGTTTTCCGGCACGAAGCGGATCCTTCCCGATTCGACGGCTTCGATCGCCGGCGCCGCCAGCGGCCCGGTTCGGACGTACCACTGATCCGTCAGATACGGCTCGATGACGGCGCCGCTTCGGTCGCCGCGAGGTACGTTCAGCGCGTGTTCTTCGACGCGTTCCAGCAGACCTGCTGCCTGCAGGTCTTTGACGACCTGCGTCCTTGCGTCGAAGCGATCCATGCGGCGATATTGCTCGGGCGCCGAGTCGTTGATGGCCGCATTCTCGTCAAAAATATTGTAGAGCGGCAGGTTGTGTCGCACGCTGACTTCGTAATCGTTGAAATCGTGGGCGGGAGTAATCTTCACGCAGCCCGTACCGAATTCGGGATCGGCATATGCGTCCGCGATGACGGGTATCCTGCGATTCACGAGCGGCAGAATGACGTCTTTGCCGATCAGGTGACTATAACGATCGTCGTCCGGATGCACGGCGACCGCGCTGTCTCCGAGCATCGTTTCGGGCCGCGTGGTTGCGACGACGACGTGCCCGCCGCCCGCGGCCAACGGATAACGAAAGTGCCAGAGATGGCCGGGCTCGTCCGCTTGCAGCACTTCGAGATCTGAAAGTGCGGTATGCAAAACCGGATCCCAGTTGACGAGCCGCTTCCCCCTGTAAATCAACCCTTCGTCGTAAAGGGTGACGAATTCCTCGGTGACCGCCGCCGACAGGTCGTCGTCCATGGTGAAACGTTCGCGGTTCCAGTCCAGCGACGCGCCCATGCGGCGCAATTGCTGGCTGATCCGGCCGCCCGACTCATTCTTCCACTGCCATACGCGGGCTTCGAACGCCTCGCGTCCAAGTTCCTTGCGCGACGTGCCCTCGGCATTGAGCTGACGCTCGACGACCATCTGCGTTGCGATACCCGCGTGATCGATGCCGGGTTGCCACAGCGTCTTGCGCCCCTGCATGCGGTGATATCGAATGAGCGCATCCATGATGGTGTCCTGGAATGCGTGCCCCATGTGCAGTGTGCCGGTCACGTTCGGCGGCGGAATCATGATGCAATAGGGCTCGCCGTCGCCGGCGGGCGCGAAGTAGCCACACTTCTCCCAGCCCTCGTACAGACGGCGCTCGATATCATGAGGGTCGTATGATTTGTTCATCCAGTCGCTTTCCGTGCGAGGGACATTGCCGGTTTTACAGCTTGTGAGTTTCCAGCGAATGCCCCTGCGATCGATACTCGGCGAACAGCTTGCGGCCGTGCCGCCTGCGCTCGTCTTCGGAGGTTACAATCTCCGCCACGCGCGGGAAAGAGCCAAGCTCCTGCGGTATCCGGTCGGTCAGATTGATGAGCAAGTCCGCGGCGTGGAGGCTGTCGGCGGCGAAGGCGATCGTAATGGGAGCTTCGGAGTCCTCGCCCGGGTGTTCGACCAGCTCGTGCGGTACGAAACTGCCGTCACGAAAAGTCCACAGTAACTCATCCAGGCGCCCGGCCTCTTGTCGGCCCGCGGTCTGAATATGCACGGAGTGGCTGAGCCGCCAGGCTTTTTCGGCGAGCCGGCAGGCGAAAGTCTGGCGCGACAGTTCTCCGGTGCTGTTCAGGACGTAAAAATCAACGCGCGCCATGTCAGGGCAGCGCACCGGACTGCTGCAGCAGGAATTCGGTCAGCATCGGGACGGGCCGCCCGGTCGCACCCTTCCTGGAACCACTGCGCCATGCGGTACCCGCGATGTCGAGGTGTGCCCAGGTCAGGTCAGCGGTGAACTTGCCGAGGAAACAGGCTGCTGTGATCGCGCCGCCATCGCGGCCGCCGACATTGGCAAAGTCGGCAAAATTACTGTTGAGCTGCCGATCGTACTCTTCGCCCATCGGCATGTGCCAGCCGCGATCGTCCGCTGCGATGCCCGCATCGGCAATCTTCCTGGCGAATTCATCGTCGTTGCTCATGATCGCGGTGCGGTGGTGTCCAAGCGCGATGACGCAGGCACCGGTGAGCGTGGCAACGTCGATCAATACGGACGGTTTGTAGCGCCGGGCATAGGTGATGGCATCGCACAGTATGAGGCGACCTTCCGCATCGGTATTCAGGATCTCGATGGTCTGGCCCGACATGCTGGTGACGACGTCTCCGGGACGTGTCGCCGAGCCGCTCGGCAGATTCTCGCAGGAGGGGACAACAGCAGTGACATTGAGCGGCAGTTTGAGCCTGGCGATGGCGGCAATGGTCGCGATGACCGATGCCGCACCGCACATGTCGTACTTCATTTCATCCATGCCGGGCCCGGGTTTGAGGGAGATGCCGCCCGCATCGAAAGTAATACCCTTGCCCACGAGCACGACCGGCTTTTCTCTCTTCGCGCCCTTGTACTGCATGATGATCAACTTTGCCGGCTCGACGCTGCCGCTCGTCACGGACAACAGCGAGTGCATCGACAGTCGTTTCATGTCGGCTTCACCGAGGACGCGTGTCTGTAGATTGTTGTGTTGCCGCGCGAGTCGCTGGGCTGTTCTGGCGAGGTAGGACGGTGTGCAGATGTTTGGAGGAAGATTGCCGAGGTCTTTTGCAAGGGACATGGCAAACACGATCGCGTCCGCGTGCTTCGCGCCTTTTTCCGAGAGCGCCCGGTCGCCGGCTTTTTTGAGCGCAAGCCCGATCCTGGTCAGCGGCACGGGAGAGCCCTTGCGCTCGCTTTTCATCTCCGTGAAGTTGTACAAGGCGTTGCCGATCGTTTCGACCGTGTAACGCGCCAGGTAATAGGCATTGGTGTCCCTGGCATTCTCCAGCGTCAGGTAATTGATCACGTCATGCGTCTTGCTGCCCTTCATCGCCGTCATGGCGGATTCGATTGCTTGCCGAAACTCGCTGACTCCGAACTTGTTCTTTTTGCCGAGACCCGCAATCACCACCCGTTCTGCACGAATGCCTTTCACCGACATCAGCATCCGGCTTTCGCCCAGCTGCCCGGACACATTACCGGCCTTCCACAGCCGGGTGATGGCACCCTCACTGGCCGAGTCGATTTCAGCCGCAGCCGGTCCGAGCGCTCCTTTCTCGTAGATCCCGATGATCAGGCAGCCGGCCGCACGGCGCGAGGCCGCGCTTGTGGTTGTGAAGTAATCCATAAAATGCCTTATTCGACGCCAGTGCCGGCGGCAAAATCTCCCGGTCTCGCGACCCGTTCAGGCGCGATGAGAGACCCGCGGTCATTCTGGTGTTCTGTTATTGTTGGCCGTCCGGGCCTCAGGCAGCAGTGGCCCGGTCCAGTCAAAACCGTTAGTCTACCCGATCCCGCTGCATTTGGTTAATCGGGCCCGAATTCCGGACGATTCGGGTGAGCCATGTTTCGTATCCTCGACCGTTACATCTTCCGCGAAATTGCACAGACATGGCTGGCGGTCACCGCCGTTCTGCTGTTCATTCTCCTGACCAATCAGTTTGCCCGCGTCCTCGGTGACGTTGCAAAAGACAAACTGCCCAAAGACGCCGTTTTCCAGGTCATCGGTTTGACCGGCCTGCAATACCTGACCATCCTCGTGCCGATCGGCCTGTTTCTGTCGATCATGCTGGCGCTGGGACGCCTTTATCGTGACAGCGAGATGCCCGCGATGATGGCATGCCGGGTCGGACCGAGCGGCGTGTACCGGCCACTCGTGTGGCTGGCGTTGCCGTTGGCGCTCGGCGTCGGCTGGCTCGCAATGGATATCGCACCGAAAGCGCTCACCCGGGTCGAGCGAATCGGAGTGGAAGCACGCCGGCAGGCAGACCTGGCCAGCATCGAGCCCGGTACGTTCACGACCACCGGAGCCGGCGGTGCGGTCGTCTATGCCGAAAATGTCATCGGGCCGGGCAGGGTCGAAAATGTGTTCCTGCAGAAGCGATACGAATCGGGCAGGGTGGAAGTGGTCGTCGCGGAAAGCGGAGAGCAGCAGGATACCGACGATGCGAATACGCGCTTCTTCGTGCTGCACGACGGCAGCCGCTACGAAGGCATTCCCGGGACAACACAGTTTCGCGTCATGGAATTCGCCGAGCACGGCATCCCGTACCAATTGCCGAGTGTCGAGGAACCGGAACCGGAGCCGCGTGAATTGAGCACCGCCAGGTTGCTGACACCCCGCAATGCCGCAGAGTCTGCAGAGCTGCACTGGCGCATCGGGGTTCCGTTGGCGACGATCGTGCTGGCGATCCTCGCCGTGCCGCTGAGCCGCAGCCAGCCACGCCAGGGCCGCTACGGCAAGATGGCGGTCGGACTGCTGGTCTTCATCATTTATTTCAATTTGCTGAGCGCGGGCAAGACCTGGCTCGAAAAAGGTACCGTGCCGCCAGCCGTTGGGCTGTGGTGGGTGCACGCACTGATGCTCACGCTCGCGGGGACGTTACTTGCCCTGCAAAACGCACTGTTGCGACGTATGTTCAGCAGGCTGCGCCGATGAGCATACTCAGTGCCTACCTGCTGCGCACGATATTGACCAGCACCTTGCTGGTCCTGCTGGTGCTGCTGGCACTCGCAGGATTGTTCGAATTCATCGGCCAGCTCGATAGCGTCGAGGGCAATTTCGGTGTGCCTCAAGCTCTCCTGTTTGCGGCACTGCGCTTGCCGCAACTCTCCTTTGAAATGGTCCCGATAGCCGCATTGATCGGCGCGTTGCTCGGTTTAGGCAGTCTCGCGAGCAGCAGCGAACTGGTTGTCATGCGCAGCGCAGGCATTTCGGTCATGCGGCTTGCCGGCATGGTTGCAATTGCCGGTGTGGTGTTGATGGTGCTTGCAGCCCTCGTAGGCGAGTTTATCGGTCCGCCGTTGGACTATTTTGCGCGAAACATGAAAAACGAAGCGCAGTTCGAGCAGGAAGAGGATTTCGGCAATGCCGCATGGGTCAAGGATGGAAGAGTGATTCTGAATCTCGAACGCATCAATACCGAGTTCGAATTCGGCAGCATCTATCTTTACCGGTTCAATGACGACAATTCGCTGTACTCGATCGCGAGAGCCGAGAATGCCGGCATCGATGATGCGGACAAATGGATCCTCGAAAACTTTCGGGCAACGCGGTTTGTAGAAGATGGGGTGCAGGCGGTGGAATCGTCGCTGGCTGTCGAGTCATTCGATATCAACAGCGAGTTGCTTGGCATCACGCTCGTCAAACCCATCAGCCTGTCGGCCCGGGGTTTGTGGAGTTACATCAATTATCTGCAGAAGAACGGCCTGACTGCCGAGCGTTACCAGACAGAACTCTGGGCTCGTATATCCAGAACAGCGACGGTGGTCGTGATGCCGGTGCTGGCGCTGGCGTTCGTATTCGGATCGCTGCGTTCCGCGGGTCATGGTACGCGGCTGCTACTCGGCGTGTTGATCGGACTGGCCTATTTTCTGGCGAGCGAAATGTTGGCGAATTCCGGACAGGTGTTCAATCTGAATCCCGCGGTCGTGACCTGGCTGCCGTCGCTCGCGCTGGTCGCGATCACGGTCTTTGCGCTCAACCGGATTCGATAGCGGCTCACTATTGGCCGGCCGGGTAGAATCGCAGGTACGTACCTGACAGCCGGTCGTGCCAGGTCAGGTTGTCGCGATCCCACAACTGCCACCAGAATCCGAGGCCGGCCGGCAGCCAGGACAGGATCGCGGCGAAGAAGCGCAGACTCGCCTGCCAGAGGGACGGCGCCTGCCCGTCCCGCGTTTCGATGCAGAGCCGCCAGGATTGCATACCGAGCGTACGCCCGTACCAGGTCCAGAAACCGACGAAGAAAAGATAGACGACGGCCAGCAGGGTCAACTGGTACGGCAGAGTGCCGGCGTCGACCGGATCGCCGCGGCGCAAGGCGACGAACGGCAGCGTCGCGACAAACAGCAGAGCCAGGACCAGCAGGGTGTCGTAGGCGATCGCACCGAGCCGCCTGCCGAGTCCCGTATTGCCGATCTCCTTCAAGCCGTCCAAGCGAATCCCCGTGCCGGCGTCTTATTAGAGCGAGTCGACAAATTCGATCATCCTGTCGCGGGTTGCGGCGTCCGGCTGTGCACCGAAACCGGCGCCGAGATTGTCCGTCATGTGCGCCGTATCGCTCGTTGCCGGAATGACGCAGGTCACGGCCGGATGACTGACGATGAACTTGAGAAAGAACTGGCCCCAGCTCGCGGCGAAGGGTGCAGCCCATTCCGGCACATTGCGGCCGCGGACCAAGCCGAACAAACTGCCGCTCATGAAGGGTCGATTGATCAGCACGGCGATGCCGAGATCCGCCGCGAGCGGCAGTACGAGATCGTCGGCTGCGTGCTCGCCCAATGAATAATTGATCTGGATGAAATCGGGCTTGTACCGTTTCATCAATGCTTCCATCTCGTCCAGCGCGCTGGCCCGGTAATCGGTGACGCCGTTGTAACGGATGCGTTTCTGCGCCTGCCATTCGCGGATCGTTGCGAGGTGCACGTCGAGATCGCGGCGGTTGTGTACCTGCATCAGGTCGATCACTTCCGCGTGCATGAGATCGGCGGACCGCCGCATCTGCCGCTCGCCGGCCAGCCGGCCGTCGGTCCACACCTTCGTCGCCAGAAACAGTTGGTCGCGATTGCCGGCGGCCGCAACGACGTCGCCGACGACCTTCTCCGAGCGGCCGTACATCGGCGAGCTGTCGATCAGTCTGCCGCCTTTCTCGATCAGCAGATCGACGACCTGGCGCGGCGCCGCGAGTGCGTCGGGCGTGCTCGGTACGTCGAACACCTGCCAGGTGCCGAGTCCGATCACCGGCAGCAGTTCTCCGGAAACCGGAATCGCTCTTGTCAACATGGTTT
>JBOHZD010000047.1:0-8147 GCA_050738315.1 Woeseiaceae bacterium | reverse complement strand
AAGATACATTTCGGTTACTCAGCAGGGCTTTGCGTAACTTCAAAATGTAACTACAATGAGACTTCGGTTTGAATGGGATGAGGCCAAGCGGCGGTCGAACCTTCGCAAGCACGGCATCGACTTTGCCGGCTGCGAGGAGCTGTTCGAAGGATGTACCCTCACCATTGAGGACAACCGCTTCGACTACGGCGAACAACGCTTTGTCACATTCGGGCTTCTCAACGAGCGGGTTGTGACGGTTGCGCATACCGAGACCGTGCGGACGATCCACATCACTTCGATACGAAAAGCGACGCGCAATGAGCAAAAAATCTTCTTCAAAAATTTCTCGAACTGACTGGAAACGAGTCGACGCCTTGGCTGATGACGAGATCGACTTCTCCGACATCCCGGAACTTACTCCGGAGATGTTCGCCAACGCCGTGTGGCGACGCGGCCTGAAGCCGGTATCGAAAAAACAGCAGGTCACCTTGCGCCTCGACGCGGACATACTCGATTGGTTCCGGTCGCAAGGGAGCGGCTATCAGACGAAAATAAACCAACTCCTGCGCGCCTATGTCGACGCGCATCGGTCGCGCTGAGTTCATCGCCCGCCTCTAGCCCGAACATAGCCATTTATTGTCAAATCCCCTTGTCGTCGCACACCATCGCCTCCGGCGTTTTCGTTGGATTCTATTCCCCGCAGTGAATCACCAGATGATACTGGCCGTTAATTCTGCTCATACTGTACCGCTGCCGCACGCAGCCGTTGCCGCACCTTCTGCCGCAGAGAACGGGGCGCCAGCACCTCAACATCCGCTCCGTAACGCAGAATGTCCTGCAACAATTCCCGATCGTCCGAATAAGGAACTTCAAGAACGTAGCGTTCGCCGTCAAGCCACGCTTTCTGTCTCGAGTGCCAGATCTCACTTTGCACCCAGCGCGCTCGTTGCGGCGTGAAGCGCAGTCTCGCGGTTCGCGTTTCCTTTCCGGCGAAAATGCCGTAGCCCGCGCTCAGTTCTTCATCGAGCACCCGATCCGGAACGTCGCGTGCCTTCTTTTCCGCCAGAACCGCTCGGCGAATCGTCTCGACGCTGAAGGTGCGAAGTCCTTCTTTCCCGTGATCCCAGGCGTCCAGATACCAGTTGTCGCGGTAATGCACGAGCCGCTGGGGCGACACTTCGCGTGTGGTCTCCTGATTTCGCTCCCGGCTGAAATGCGTGATGCCTATGCGGCGCCGTATCAGCAGCGCGTGCGCCAGCAATTGAAACGATGCAGATTCAATCCGGCGTGCCGCCATCGGCAGCACGCGGATGCGTTTCATGATCTCTCTGGCGCTTTGCTCGGGCGTTTCCAGCAACGCCTCGATGCGGGCTTTAAGTGGCTCGATGTGCGACTTGAGAAAGCCCGGCTGCAGATTGCCGAGCAGATGATGCATGGTAAGCAGCGCATGCGCCTCGGCGCTGCTCAGCCACAAGCCCGGCAGCTCGTAGCGGCCAGTCCCGGATTCATCGATGCGATAGCCGCCTCGATCGCGATCCCAGACGATCGGCCAGTAGAGCCGGTCCCGCAAGTACTCGAGATCGCGCCGGAACGTCGCCTTGGACACTTCGAGCGCCGCCAGGAACCGGTCCACGTGGACGGGGCGGCCGTCCAGGAGCATGGCCTTGATCTTGTAGAAGCGCTCAGTCCGGTCCACCGGCTGCCCCATGACGTATTTGTTATTTGCCTCCCACCCAGTATAGGGCAATGCGGCGGGATTGCCCAAACCGGGGCACCGCCGGCCAAGCCGCCGTCCGCGAGGCCCGGTAAGACAAACTCCTGGAAGGACCGGATGCCCCGGCTCAGCCCGCGGTGACGCTCACGATCTTCATCGCGTTGGTCCCGCCCGACACGCCTTCCAGATCGCCCTTGGTGAAGATCACCCGGTCGCCGACATCGACCAGTTCGCGCGACAGCAAAGTCGAGAAAATATCCTGATAGAGCTGCTGCATGTCCGTGTGTTCCATGATGAATGGCACGGGAATCACGCCGCGATACAGGGTCACGCGGCGTCGCGTCGTGTCATGCGGCGTGAATGCGTAAATCGGTATATCCGAACGTATGCGGGACATCCATAAGGTCGTATTGCCGGATTCGGTCAGCGCAATGATCGCTTTCACGGGAAGATGATTGGCGGTGTACATCACTGCCATGGCGATCGCCTCGTCAACCGCGCTGAACTGGTCGTCCATTCGATGCGAAGTGCGGCCGCGCGCCAGCGAATATTTTTCCGCGCCCATGCAAACCTCGTTGACCGCGGAGATCACGCCGATCGGATATTGTCCGATGGCTGTTTCCGCGGACAGCATAACCGCGTCCGTGCCGTCCATGACCGCATTTGCGACGTCGGATACCTCCGCACGGGTCGGGATCGGATGCGTGATCATGGATTCCATCATTTGCGTCGCCGTGATGACGATCTTGTTCATGCGCCGCGTACGGCGGATGATCTGCTTTTGCATCCCCGTCAGCTCGGCGTAGCCCATCTCGACGCCCAGATCGCCACGGGCCACCATGATGACATCCGACGCATCGATGATCGAATCGATGCTGTCGACCGCCTCGGTGCGTTCGATTTTGGCGACAATCTGGCACTGCCCGCCCGCGGCGCGCAGCAGTTGCCGCGCCTCCTCGACATCGTGTGCGCTGCGCACGAAGGAGACGGCCAGAAAGTCCATCTGCAGGTCGGCCGCAATCTGGATGTCGTCGCGGTCCTTGGCGGTCAGGGCCGGCGCCGACAATCCGCCGCCCTGCCGGTTGATGCCCTTGTTATCGGAAAGCGGACCGCCGATCGCGACCGTCGTGTGGATTCTCGTGCCCTCGACGCGGTCGACGTTCAGCGTGATCTGGCCGTCGTCCAGCAGCAGGACATCACCGGCTTTGACGTCTTTATGAAGATCGGCATAGGCAACGGCGACGCCCTGCTGCGTGCCGTCCTGCCTGTCCAGCGTCGGGTCGAGGAAAAAGCGATCGCCCTCCTGCAAAACGATCGGACCGTCGCGAAAGCGCCGGATGCGGATCTTGGGCCCCTGCAGATCGCCCATGATGCCGATATCCCGGCCGCATTCTTCAGCGGCGGCGCGCAAGGTCGCGACACGGGCGCGCTGGTCCTCTTCCGTGCCGTGGGAAAAGTTGACGCGTGCGACGTCGAGGCCGGCGCGAATCATCCGCTTCAGACGCCCCGGGTCGTCGGTGGCCGGCCCCAGTGTCGCAACAATCTTGGTCCGTCTATGCATGGTCGCGATTATTGCATAGGGTACCGCTCACACGGTACCGGCACGGCCGTCAGCTTCTTTCTTCCAGGATCGCGACGGCCGGCAATTTCTTGCCTTCGACGAATTCGAGAAACGCGCCGCCGCCGGTCGAGATATAGGAGATCCGATCGCCGACGCCGTATTTTTCGATGGCGGCCAGCGTGTCGCCGCCCCCGGCGATGGAAAAGGCAGAGCTGTCGGCAACGGCTTTTGCGAGCGTACGAGTGCCCTCGCCGAATTGGTCGAATTCGAAGACGCCCAGCGGCCCGTTCCAGATGACGGTCCCGGCGGTCCTGACGATACGCGCGAATTCCCTGGCGGTTTCCGGGCCGATATCGAGAATCAGTTCGTGATCGCGCACGCCGCTCACCGGCCGCACCTCGGCCGCTGCGTCTGCCGAGAAACTGCCGCCGACGACCACATCGGCCGGCAGCGGAATGTGCGCGCGATCCTGATCGTTTGCCGACAGCTCTGCCGCGATTTGCCGCATGTCCGGTTCGTAGAGCGACTTGCCCACGCGATGGCCCGCTGCCGCGATGAATGTGTTCGCGATGCCGCCGCCCACGATCAGTTCGTCGACGATGCTCGCCAGCGCTTGCAGCACGGTGAGTTTGGTGGAGACTTTCGAGCCGCCCACGATGGCGACCAAGGGCCTCGCCGGATCATCGAGTGCCTTGCCCAGCGCCTCCAGTTCGGCCGACAGCAGCGGCCCGGCGCAGGCGACCGGCGCGTATTTCGCCACACCGTAAGTACTGGCCTGCGCCCGATGCGCGGTGCCGAACGCATCCATGACGAAAATGTCGCAGAGTTTCGCCATGCGGCGCGACAAGTCGTCGTCACAGGCTTTTTCGCCGGCGAGAAAACGCACGTTTTCGCACAGGACCGCCTCGCCGGGCTGCACCTCGACCCCGTCGATCCAGTTCTCGACCAAGGGGACATCCCGGCCTAGTTCTGCGGACAACGCCTCTGCAACGGGACGCAGCGAGAATTCATCGCTCCACTTACCCTCGATCGGACGGCCCAGGTGCGACATCAACAGGACGGCCGCTTTGGCCTCGAGGGCTTTACGAATCGTCGGCAGGGCCGCGCTGATCCGCGCATCGCTCGTCACCTTCCCGTCCGCGATCGGCACATTCAGATCTTCACGAATGAGCACACGCTGACCCGCCAGATCGAGATCGCTCATCCTGATCATAGGAGTGCCGTACGCAATGTCTTGTGACCTTTCAAGTGAATAACTACGAGTTTATCCCGGCACCAAACTACGAGGCGAAGTGAATAACTACGAGTTTATCCCGGCACCAAACTACGAGGCGGCCGTTACTTCGCGTGGGCGAGTGCAATGGCGGTGTCGAGCAGACGGTTGGAGAAGCCCCACTCGTTGTCGTACCAGGCCAGGACCTTGACCAGCGTGCCGCCCATGACTTTCGTCAGGCCGGCATCGTAAGTCGACGATGCCGGATCGTGGTTGAAGTCGATCGACACCAGTGGTTCGTCGTTGTAGGCGAGTACGCCCTTCAGGTCCCCTTCGCTCGCTTCCTTCATGATCTCGTTGATGTCGTCCACGCTCGTTTCGCGTTCCGCCACGAACGTGAGGTCGACCACCGAGACGTTGATGGTCGGCACGCGCATCGCGAAGCCGTCGAGCCGGCCGTCGAGCTCGGGCATGACGAGACCGACGGCAGACGCGGCGCCGGTCTTGGTGGGTATCTGCGACATCGTCGCCGAACGCGCGCGCCGCAGGTCCTTGTGGAACACGTCGGTCAGCACCTGGTCGTTCGTATAGGCATGCACCGTGGTCATCAAGCCGTGCTTGATGCCGATTTTCTCATGCAACGGTTTCGCAAGGGGTGCGAGGCAATTCGTGGTGCAGGATGCGTTCGAAATGATCGTGTCGCTCGCTTTCAGGATCTGATGGTTTACGCCGTAAACGATGGTTGCGTCGACCTCCTTGCCCGCCGGCGCCGAGATAATGACTTTCTTTGCGCCGCCCTCGAGATGCGCCGCTGCTTTTTCCCTGGATGCGAACAGCCCGGTGGACTCGATCACGATATCCACTCCGAGGTCGCCCCACGGGAGTTTCGCCGGGTTGCGCTCGGCCAGCACCTTGATGCGATCGCCATTGACGACCATGGAATCGCCGTCCACTTTGACCGTACCGGGGAAGCGGCCATGCGCCGTATCGCGCCGCGTCAGGTGAGCGTTCGTATTGGCATCGCCAAGGTCGTTGACGGCCACGATCGACAGTTCGCCGCCTTTGTCGCCTTCGTACAAAGCACGCAAAACATTGCGGCCGATGCGGCCGTAACCGTTGATACCGATCCTGATCGTCATTCCTGTCTCCTCAATTCGCCAGTAAGTCCCTGGCAACACTCAGAACATGGTCGACCGTGAAGCCGAAATGTTCGAACAATTCTTCGGCGGGCGCCGATTCCCCGTAGCTCTCCATGCCGATGACGCGGCCACGCGGCCCGGCAATGCGCCACCACGTCTCCGTGACACCGGCTTCGATCACGATCCGGGCGGTCGTAGCCGTTGGTAGCACGGATTCGCGATAAGCATCCGCCTCGGCGTCGAACAGCTCGAGGCACGGCATCGAGACGACGCGCACCGCGGTACCATCGCTCCCAAGGGCTTGCGCCGCGCCGACGGCGAGCGCGACCTCGGAACCGGTTGCGATAATAAGTATCGCAGGCAGGCCGTCGCAATCGCAGAGTACGTAGCCGCCGCGCCGGATGGCTTCAATCTGCTCGTCCGTCCGCGCCTGATGCGGCACTCCCTGGCGCGTCAACACAAGACTCGTCGGGCCATCCCGGCGCTCGATGGCATCGCGCCAGGCGACGGCGGTCTCCACCGTGTCGCACGGTCGCCAGACGCGCAGGTTCGGTATGAGCCTGAGACTCGCGACATGTTCGATCGGTTGGTGCGTCGGCCCGTCTTCGCCCAGCCCGATGGAGTCATGCGTGTAGACGAAAATCGTCTGCGCCTTCATCAGCGCGGCGAGGCGCACGGCGTTGCGGGCGTAGTCCGAAAATGTCAGGAACGTGCCGCAATAAGGAATGATGCCGCCGTGCAGGCCGATTCCGTTGGAAATCGCGGACATGCCGAATTCACGCACGCCGAAGTGAATATAGTTACCGGATGCATCGTCGCCGGTAACGACCACCGAGCCGTCATGCAGGGTCAAATTCGAGCCGGTCAGGTCGGCGGAGCCGCCGGCGAGCTCCGGCAGATGTGGGGCAAAAGCGTTCAATGCCGTGAGCGATGCCTTGCGCGTTGCCATGTCCTTACCGGCTGCGGCGATGTCGGCAACAGCGTGTTGGGCGGCATCGTCCCAGGACTCCGGCAATGTGCCCCGCATGCGGCGTTCGAATTCTCGCGCCGGCTCCGGATGCCGGGACCGGTAGCGCTCGAAACGATCCGTCCAGGCGCGTTCCACGGATTCGCCGCGATCGACGGCGTTCCAGGCTTGACGAATGTCATCGGGAACGACGAACGGCGGCGAGTTCCAGCCGAGTTCCTTCCGCGCGGCCGCGACTTCCTCCTCGCCCAGTGGCGAGCCATGTGTGCTCTCGGTACCCTGCTTGTGCGGCGCGCCGAAGCCGATGATGGTCCTGCAATCGATCAGGGTCGGACGTTCGCGATCCTCGAGCGCTTTGTCGATCGCCTGTGCGACCGCCACACTGTCGTGGCCGTCGACGTCCGCGATCACCTGCCAGCCGTAGGCCGCGAATCGTTTCGGGGTGTCGTCGGTGAACCAGCCCTTCACACGGCCGTCGATGGAAATGCCGTTGTCGTCGTAAAAGACGATCAGCTTGCCGAGTTTCATCGTCCCTGCGAGGGAACAGCACTCGTGCGAGATCCCTTCCATCAGGTCGCCGTCACCGACGAAAACGAAGGTCTTGTGATCGACGATCTCGAAACCCGGCCGGTTGAAGGTCGCCGCCAGCATTTTTTCGGCCAGGGCCAGGCCGACTGCATTGCTGATGCCCTGTCCCAGCGGCCCGGTGGTCGTCTCGATGCCGAGATCGGGATCCCGTTCGGGGTGTCCTGGGGTTTTGGAACCGAGTTGCCGGAAGTTCCGCAGTTCGCCGAGCGGCATCGGATAGCCGGTCAGATACAGCAGACTGTACAACAGCATGGAGCCATGACCGTTCGACAGCACGAAGCGGTCGCGATCGTACCAGCGGGGATTGGCGGGATTGTGCTTCAGGTAATCATTCCACAGCACTTCCGCGATGTCCGCCATGCCCATCGGCATGCCCGGGTGACCGGACTTCGCCGCCTGGACCGCATCCATGGCCAGGGCGCGGATCGCATTGGCGAGTGCGCGGCGTGGCAGTTCGGCGGCAACGGCAGGATGCAGCGTTTGTTCCGTGCGCTGTGACATAAGATAGCAACCTCGACCCTGGAGAGCCTCTGCACCAGTCCGTTAAGGGATTTCATCGGGAGAAACGAGCCCCTGCATTTTCCCTGTTTACTCACGGGCTCGCAACAATGATCGACGCCGTTCTCTGCCTTACAGGCTCGAATCCCGCTCGTCAATTCTGAAAATGCCGTCACTGTCCCCCTCTATTGCCATGGGGTACAATGCGGGCCCGAAAATCAGCCGGACGTCCTTATTTTCATGAAGCATTCGTACCTGTTTACCTCGGAGTCGGTGTCCGAGGGTCATCCGGACAAGATATCCGATCAGATATCGGACGCCGTGCTGGACGCCATCCTGGCCCAGGACGCGAAGGCCCGGGTCGCCTGCGAGACCCTGGTCAAGACCGGCATGGTGCTGGTGGCCGGTGAAGTGACAACCTCTGCCTGGGTGGACATCGAGACGCTCGTGCGGCAGACCGTGCTCGACATCGGGTACACGGATTC
>JBOHZD010000046.1:0-10207 GCA_050738315.1 Woeseiaceae bacterium | reverse complement strand
GCGAAGTCGGGGCCGTGACGGTGGGTAAGGTGGAGAAGAAAGGGAAGCGCAATCGGCGGGTTTATATCGAGCTTGATTGAGGGTGTCGGCGGGTTCGGGGCCATAATGGTGCCGGACTTCGGATATTCGTATCTACGATCGTAAATGCGAATATCCGAAGCCCGGCACCAAATTACGTCAGGCTGCGACGCGCCCGATCACACCCGGCGGGACGTAATCGAAAATGAACGTAATGCGGTCCTCGCTGCCTTTATTCGCAACGCTGTGCGTGAGCTGGTTGTTCAACTCGTACGCCTGCCCCACTTCGAAGCGATACGGGCGGCCGTCGATGATGAACCGGACACGTGGATTGGTCGTAATCGGCACGTGGATTCGATGCGCATGATGAAACGACGGATGCGAGTCGCGATGCGGGGTGATCTTGCCGCCAACCAGCAATTTCGCGGCCATGGCGCGAATGATCGTGCCGCCTTTCGGATAGCGGCGCTCGATAATGTCGTGCATGACGGGCACCGCCGCCTCCGCAAGCCGGTCCCAGCCGCGCTCCTTGCGGACTTCGATTTCCGGCCAGCCGTTGCCGTCCGTGAACACCAGCACGATCGACTCGGTCTGGCGATGTACCTGGTAGGATTCCTGGCGTACCTGTTCCTCGTGCCAGGCCGCCTCCTCCTGCGCCAGGATCGCCCGGCTCAACGCATCGATGTCGACGGGACCCAGTTCGCGTATGGGTTTCTCTATGTCCACGACTGAAGCGCTATTCGAAATATTTGCGAAAGTTGACGCCAAAGGTTAACGGGCGGTTGATCGAGAGGCGCGTTTGCGCCCAGCGGTCGTTGAAGAACTGCTCCGCACGCTCGTCGAACAGATTCTCGACGTACAGCGCGGCACTCCAGCCGTCTGCGTCGATACCGAAACGGACGTCCGTGAGGTGATAAGGATCGAGGATGCGCACCGGATTCACGAAGATGATCGACTGGATGCCCTCGAGCGAGCTCGTCGCCTCGCCGTTGTAGGTATGATCGATACGGACGTACGGCTGGCCATTCAACAACTCGCCCTCGAACCGGTATTCGACTGCCAGGCTGCCCTTCCAGTCCGGCATGATCGGCAGCGGCGTACCGCCCGTCACCGTCACCGGCTCGTCCGTTTCCTCGAACAGCACGGCATCCTTCGAAATCTCACCCTCGTTCCAGCCCAGCGTAGCGCTGATATCCCAGCCATCGGACGGCAGCCAGTTCAATTGCACTTCGGCGCCGTCGAGTTCGGCTTCCGGGAAATTGACGATACCCAGTGTGAAGATATCCGGCGCAGGATCTTCCGCCTGCAACTGGATGCCTTCCCAGACCATGTGATACACGGTCGCGTTGACCCGGAAGCGCCCGTCGTCCAGGGTCGATTTAACCCCGAGTTCGTAGTTCGTCATCGTGTCCGAATCGAAGGCGTTGAGCGGCTGCCCCGGACCGAAAATCGAGGACGCGCGCGCGGCGTTCGCGCCGCCGCGGCGGAATCCTTCGGAATACGTGGCATACAACATCGTTTGGTCCGAAACGTGATAGTCGAGCGTCAGTTTCGGCACGAAGTCCGATTCCGAAGAGCTGCCCACCGCATTCGCGATACAGAAGTCGACGTTGCAATCCGGTTCGGTGCCGACCGGGAACAGCGAGCCCTGTATCAGGGTCCGGTCGAGCTCGATGTCGAAGAACCGCCCGCCGACGGTAATGTTGAAATTGTCCGTGACCTCGAATCCGACTTCGCCGAACAATGCCCTCTGTTCGAACGTCCCGTCGTAGACGCCCGTGAACCAGTTGCCGCCGGAGGGTGGCGTCGGCACCGGAAAATTCGGATCGTAGTAGTACGCGAGATAATTCAGGTAGCTGAATGCCGGCGAAGTGTCGAATTGCGGATTGCCGGCGAAAAACAGCGTATGGCCTTCTTCCCGGTTGTAAAACAGACCGACGATGCCGCTCCAGCGGCTGGTCGAATCGGCCGGCGTGCTGAGTCGTGCCTCGAAGGACCAGCGGTCCGTTTCTTCCTTGTTGAAGGCGAAGCCCCGCGGATCCCCGCCGAAATCGTAGATCGTCGTGTCGTAGTAAGTGTTGTTGTAGTCGATATAGTCCGCGAGCTGGTTGAATGCGAAATGGTAGGTCGTTGCGTCCGCGTCATAGACGGTCTCGCGGCTGAACAACGCCCCGGTGACTACGAGGTCGGCAAAACCCAGGCTGCCTTCCGCGGTCAATCCGAGCTGATACCATTCGTCGGTCCACGAATCCGTGTTGAACCGGACCTGCTCGAGATCGCCGATCGTACGGCCCGCGAAAAAAGTCTCGGCGCGGTCGGTATCGCCGAAACCGTCGAGTTCCTTTTTCTGGTAGATGGCGGTGGCGTCGACCGCCCAGGTATCGCCCACCGCGGTGCGCAATGACACGCGGCCGCCGCTGTTGGTCGCCGAATTGACA
Organism: Woeseiaceae bacterium; assembly: GCA_050738315.1. Taxonomy (GTDB): domain Bacteria; phylum Pseudomonadota; class Gammaproteobacteria; order Steroidobacterales; family Woeseiaceae; genus IDS-8. The sequence continues at coordinate 7,751 of JBOHZD010000046.1, read as the reverse complement.
TCCTCGCCCACAAAGGCCGCATTGTCGAAAGTTCCGCCAGGGCTCTCCGACAGGATGTTGTCGACGTAACCGGCCTCCTCTTCGAGGAATCCCACCAGTCTCAGACCCATCCGGCCTTCGACCAGCGGGATGTTGGCCATGCCGCTCAGGTTGTAACCGGTATCGCCCTCCACGACCTGGTTGGCGCCGACGTCGACCCAGCCGGTCAGTGCGTCCGGATCCGGTTTGTTCGTAATGATGCGCAACGACCCGCATTGCGAGGCGTCGCCGAACAGGGTTCCCTGCGGCCCGCTCAGGGCTTCGACGCGCGCGATGTCGATCAGGCGCGGATCCGGGTTGCGGCCGGCAGCCGTGATCGGCTGTTCGTCGAGATAAATGGATGTCGTCGAACTGCCGCCGAATGACAGACCGGAGATCGTACAGCCGCGCATCAGTACCGTGGTGCCGCCCGGCTCGCGGCGGCTGAAAGTGAGGCCGGGTATCTGGCCTACGTAATCGTCGAGTTTCTTGAAACCCCGCCGGACGATGTCGTCTTCGGTAAACGCGGTAACCGCCAGGGGAATGTCCTGTAAGTTCGCCTCGCGTTTTGTCGCGGTGACGATGATTTCCTCGAGTCCCTGTTGCTCCTGCGCCTGCGCCACCTGGGTCCCGCCACAGGCCGCCGATACGGCAATCGCGAGCGCGGTACGGTTGTAAATGTGCGTGGATTCATTGCTTGGCATCAGGCTCCCCCGGTTACGGCCGATTCATACGTCCACAATATGAAACCTGTTATTGTCGGCGAACGATCGTTACCCGTTTAGTTAGCTTGATTCTAGCCCCGAGTGGAAATGCAATGCCAGACGTGTTGCGATGAATTCCTGATATTCAAGGGAGTACCGTGACCGTATTGATTGCAACCTCTGTCGTCAGGGGCAGCCGGCAGGGCGAAAGTCATGGCGGCGTCTACCTGGTTGATCTCGACCGCGAAAAGGTCGTGCAGACAATCGACTGGAATACGGCCGACATCGACTGGCAGGGACGGGGTTGGGATCGCGGCCTGCGCGGCATCGCGTTCGACGACGACCGGGTCTTCATTGCCGCGAGCGACGAACTGTTCGTATACGATCGCGGCTTCCAAAAGGTTGCCTCATACCGCTCGCCCTACCTCAGGCATTGCCATGAAATCGGACATTTCAAAAGACGGCTCTACCTGACCTCGACCGGTTTCGATTCCCTGCTGGGTTTCGACCTGGATGAGAACCGATTTCGCTGGGCGCTGCACGTTCGCAAGGGAAACGGCGCCTGCCAGGCACTGCCGTTCGATCCGATGGGCGAGAACGGCCCGAGCCCGGTCAATACGCTGCACTTGAATAACGTCTGTGCTCTCGAGCGTGGGCTTTATTTCAGCGGTTTGCGGACGGAGGGATTACTGAAGTTCGACGGCCGAACCATCGCCCAGGTCTGTTCGCTGCCGCACGGCACCCACAATGCGCAGCCGTATCAGGACGGCGTACTTTTCAACGACAGTCAGGCCGACGTGGTTCGGTTTGCGTCACCGACCCGGCAGTGCGTGTTCGAAGTGCCACGTTACGACCCTGCCCTTCTGACACACCGTGAAGACGGCGATTCGCGGCTTGCGCGGCAGGCATTCGGACGCGGGCTTTGCGTGCTTGGCGACGACGTCATCGCAACGGGTTCGTCACCGTCCACGATAGCCGTGCACGACCTGCAACGGATCAAGACGACGATGACGGTGACACTGTCGTTCGATATCCGGAACGCGATTCATGGGTTGGAGGTTTGGCCGTATGGAGCGATCTGACTCCTTTGTGATCCGTCAGCGCTGTCAACCCGCCAAATACCGCTCGTACTTCCCCAACACCGGTGCCAGGACTTCTTTCAACTCACCCAGCTTATCCTCGTAGTTCCGCCAGAACCCGACTGACCGGTTGTGGATCGGCTGCCGCACCTGTTCCGAACTGGCCGTCCTGACCGGACGCTCGGTCTCGTAGAATTTGAGACAGCCTTCCTCGAACGGCAAGTCGCAGTAATCGAGCAGTCGCCGCACCTGTGCGTCCACGTCGTTCACGAGTTCTTCGTACTGCACCATCAACACGCGCCCCGGCAGCAGCGTATGCCAATGGTCCATCATCCGGTCGTACTCGAGAAAATACTCGCCGATATCGTTCAGGTCGTAGGTGAACGTCTGGCCCTTGGCGAAAAGTTGCCGATAACACCCGAGACAGGAGTCGAGCGGATGCCGCCTCGCGTCGATGATCCTGGCATTCGGCAGGATCAGGTGCAGGAAACCGACGGCGGGAAAATTGTTCGGCATCTTGTCGATGAAACGGGCGGTGCCTTCCGTGCGATGTATGCGGGCCAAGTCGAGATAATCCTGGCCCAGCGCCTGGAAATGTTCGGCCTCCAACTCCCGTATCGCGTGCGGATAATTGATGCCGTCCGCCCGATTCCTGTTCAACGAGGTGGCGACGCGGCCGACATAAGGCAATTCCGACGTCCCTTCGACCTGGCTGTGGCTCGCGAGAATCTGCTCGATCAGTGTCGAGCCCGAGCGCGGCAGGCCGATGATGAAAATTGGCGATTGGTCCGCATTGCCGACGCCGACCTTCGCCTGCAGGAGTTCCCGATCGAAGACTTCGACGATCGCGTCGTGCATGACCTCGGTTGCGACCGGATCGTATTTCTCCTCCATGCGCTGGGTCGTATTGCCTTCCGCGTAATACTCCCAGGCGCGATCGAAATCGCCGCGATCCTCCAGGGCCTTGGCCATTGCAAACACGAAATTGACACGTGACTGCTGCGTCAGATCATCACGCCGGATGCGCTCCTCCATCGCGGCGATGTCGTCGCCCGACAGCCGATAGGTTTTCAGGTTCGCCAGGCTCCAGTAGCTCTCGCCATTGTCCGGCCGCAGCCTGATGCATTCACGATAGGCTTCGATCGCCTCCTCCTGTCGGCCGACCGTTTTCAGCACGTGACCCAGGCCGAGCCGCGCGCCGGGAAACTTCGGGCTCAGCGCCAGCGCTTTTTCATAGGCTTCGATTGCACGGTAGGTCAGCGCCGCCGGCGCGAGCGTGCCGGCGAGCTGAAAATGCGACTGCGGGTTATCCGGTTCGAGTTCGATGACGCGCTCGAAACATTCGATCGCCTCCTCGAAGCGGTTCTGCTCCTTGAGCATGCGGCCGAGATCCGTGAGCGCGCCGGCGAAGTCGGGAGCGAGCTCGATCGCCCGGCGAAAGAGCCGTTCCGCATCGGCGTTGCGTGACGCGCTCAAGGCAACGCGCCCGAGCATGCGGATTGCGTCGACATTCTTCGGATTGTCGCGAAGGATCTCCCGGTAGAGCCGTTCGGCTTCATCAAAGCGGCCCGCCTTATGGTGTTCCGCGGCATGCGCGAGCTTGCCCCGCTCAGGGTTGAGGCCGAACGATTTTTCGAACGCTTCGTCGGCTTCGGCGCCGTGGCCCAGCATCGCCAGCGCCTTGCCGAGATTGAAATGCGCCTGTTCCAGCCCGGGATCGAGCCGCACGGCATTCCTCAGAATGTCGGCCGCTTCGCGCGGCCGTTTGAGTTCGAGCAGGACGAAACCGAGATCTTCGTGCGGCCTGGCGAAGGTCGGGGCAAGCCGGATGGTCTGCTTCAAGGATTTCTCGGCCTCTTCATAGCGCTTCAGTTTGACCAGCACCGCGCCGCGCATGCCGAGGATATTGACGTCTGTGGGGTATTTCTGCAGCAGTGCCCGGCACAGCCCTTCGGCATGCCCGAACTCGCCCTGATTGACGAGTTCCAGCACTTCGTTGAAGCGCCCTCGTGACGACGAACGTTGCATGGTCTTAAAATTCGACAGCCGGTTTCATGACGGCTTGAAGTATGCTGCATCGGGGCGGCGGCGAAAACTGCTAATATTCGCGTGATCAGGTCATCGCACTCTATAAACAGTCTCAACAAGCAGCGGGGAAGTTGGCCCATATGAGCATCGTTCGTCGTTCATTGCATATCATGGTTTTGTGCGCCGCGGGCATCCTGGCCCTGGGCTGCACGAAGCCCGCGCCGGAAGAGTCGCAGGTTCCGGAAAAGTCGCAAGCGTCTGTTGCGGCCGACCTCGTGTTTCGGAACGGCAGTATCTACAGCGTGGATACCCACCGCTCATGGGCGCACGCCGTCGCCATCAGCGGCGGACGCATCGCGTACGTAGGTTCCGACGAAGGCGTACAGGAACTGATCGGACCGTCCACGGAAGTCGTCGACCTGGACGACCGCATGATGCTGCCCGGCTTTCAGGACGTCCACATTCATCCGATCTCCGGCGGCATCGAAGCGCTGTCTTGCGACCTGAACGAACTGACGACGCTCGCTGAATATCTTGCCGCGATCGAAAAATATGCCCGTGAAAACCCGGACACGGAATGGATCCGGGGAGGCGGCTGGTCGATGGCGGTGTTCGGGCCGGGCGCCAATGCCAGCCGCAAACTGCTGGATGAAATCGTGCCGGACCGGCCGGTCATGTTGTACTCGGCCGACGGCCACTCGGCCTGGGTCAACAGCAAAGCGCTGGCAATTGCCGGCGTTACAGCGGAGACGTCCAATCCGGAAGACGGCGTGATCGACCGTGAACCGGGCAGCGGCGAACCGCTCGGCAGCCTGCAGGAAGGCGCCATGTATCTGGTGGCGAAGCATGCGCCGGCGACCGACCTCGAAACGCGCACGGCGGGGCTTAAATTTGCGATCGAGATGCTGAACAGTTACGGAATCACGTCGGTGCAGGATGCGAGCGTGGACGAAGACGACCTCAAGGCCTATCGCGCACTGGACGAGCGCGGCGAATTGAACCTGCGCGTGGTCGGGTCACTCTGGTGGGAGCGCGACCAAGGCGTCGAACAGATCGACAATTTCAAGAGGCTGCGTGAGGAGTACACCAAAGGGCGACTGCGCGCGACCACCGTGAAAATCATGCAGGACGGCGTCATGGAGAACTTCACCGCCGCGATGCTGGAACCCTATCTCGAACAGGGCGGCACAAAAGGCATACCGATGGTCGAGCCGGACGCCTTGAAGACGGACGTGACGGCGCTCGATGCGGCCGGATTCCAGGTGCATTTTCACGCGATCGGCGACGCCGCGATTCGTCAAGCGCTCGATGCGATCGAAGCGGCATTGAAGGAGAACGGCAACCTGGCGCATCGCCACCATATTTCCCATCTCGAACTCATCGATCCCGCGGACATTCCGCGTTTCCGCAAGCTGCACGTGGTCGCGAACTTCCAGCCGTTGTGGGCTTTCGCCGACAGCTACATCACGGACCTGACGGTTCCTTTCATAGGGCCGGAACGGAGCCGCTGGCTATATCCGATCGCAAGCGTGTCGAGGAGCGGCGGCATGATCGCGTTCGGCAGCGACTGGTCGGTGTCGACGGCCAATCCGTTCGATGAGATGGAAACCGCCATCACCCGCATGGGTTCCGCCGGCGAAACCAGCGAGCCCTTTATTCCGGAAGAGCGCATCGACCTGCCGCTTGCGTTGGCCGCGTTTACGATCAATGCTGCTTACGTGAACACGCATGAAGACGACACCGGTTCGATCGAGGTCGGCAAGTATGCCGATCTCGTCGTGCTCGACCAGAATCTGTTCGATGTGAGCCCGCAGCAGATTTCCGAGACCGGCGTGCTGCTGACCCTGCTCGAGGGTGAAGTCGTGCACGGAGATCTCTCGTCTTTGTAGTCACTAATGGCCAATAAAAAGAAACGATTCCTTTTTGTCTCCATCGGCGCGCTGATCAGCGACATCGCCTGGATGGTTGTGAAGGAAGGCCAGTCGGTCAAGTACTATATCGAAAGCGAATCGGAAAAGAGCATCGGTGACGGTTTCGTGCCGAAGGTCGATGCGTGGGAGCCGCACGTCGACTGGGCCGACGTCATCGTGTTCGACGACGTGCTGGGGATGGGCGAGAAAGCGCAGAAGCTCCGTGCAGCAGGCAAACACGTGGTCGGCGGCACCGCGTATACCGACCGCTTGGAAGACGATCGGTCCTTCGGCCAGGAAGAACTGAAGCGCCATGGCGTCTCGATCATTCCGTTCCAGGAGTTCACGGATTTCGATTCCGCGATCAAGTATGTCGAGGAGAACCCGTCGGCCTACGTGATCAAGCCGAGCGGCGAGGCGCAAAACATCAAGCGCCTGTTGTTTGTCGGCAGGGAAGACGACGGCAAGGATATCGTTCACGTGCTGGAATCGTACAAAGCTGTGTATGCGGACACGGTCAAGGTATTTCAGCTGCAGCGCCGGGTGCGCGGCGTTGAAGTGGCGGTCGGCGCGTTCTTCAACGGCAAGGAATTCATGCAGCCGATCAACGTCAACTTCGAGCACAAGCCGCTCTTCCCCGGCGATATCGGGCCATCGACCGGCGAAATGGGCACCTGCATGTACTGGAGCGGGCCCAACCGGATCTTCAAAGCGACGCTCGCGAAACTGGAGGCTCGCCTCGCGGAGGAAGGGTATGTCGGCTACATCGACGTCAATTGCATCGTGAACGGCCAGGGCATCTACCCGCTCGAGTTCACAGCGCGCTTCGGCTATCCGACGATCAGCATCCAGGCCGACAGCCTGTTGCTGCCGCTCGCGGATTTCATTCTCGGGATGGCCGACGGTACGTTGCAGACATTCAAGTTCAAACGCGGGTTCCAGATCGGCGTACGCGTGGTCGTACCGCCGTTTCCGTTCACCGATCCGAAGACGTTCGAAGCAAATTCAAAGGACCGTGTGGTGATCTTTCGCCGGCCGAATTACGAGGGCATCCACATCGAGGATGTCAAACTGGTGAAAGGGGAATGGCTCATCACCGGCAACACCGGTGTCGTGCTGATCGTGACCGGCCAGGGCAGCTCAGTGAAACAGGCGCAGGCGCAGGCGTATCAGCGCGTCAGCAATATTCTCATTCCGAACATGTATTACCGCAAGGACATCGGCGACCGCTGGTTCGAGGACCATGACCGGCTGCATACCTGGGGATATCTGCGGGAGAGCTGAGTTTCCGCGGAGTGCGTGTTTTTTCATGCAAACGGACATCCTCAGAGGCTCGCCGGAACATTTTGCCGACATTCTGCGCCTGCTCTCCACACAGCTCCGGGAACACCATGTCGAGATATCCGACCCCGAGCTTGGAACCGCCATTCGAGGTGTCATTGACGATCCGCGCCGCGGCTTGATTCTTGTTGCTTATCTGGATCGACGCTGCGTTGGAGCTGCGTATGTGTCATTTGTCTGGGCGCTCGAACATGGCGGCTCGGCCGCGTGGCTTGAAGAGTTGTATGTCGACCCGAAACTTCGAACGGAAGGAATCGGCACGGCGCTTCTTCGGGCCGTTCTGGCTGAATGCAAATCCCTGGGCTGTGCAGCGCTGGATCTCGAAATCGATGCCGATCACGAGAGAGTGCGAACGCTCTACGAACGGCACGGGTTCGAGTCCCTTCCCAGACGGCGCCTGGTCAAGCGGCTTTAAGCGGTCGCTCGCTGAATAGATCGTCGTGTTGACAAGCATCCTCATCGGCACGTCCGGACTGGCCGTCGCAGTGCTGGCAGCGCTGTGGCTCACGATTTCACGATGCGAGATCTCCCCTGCCGACGTTCTACGGGTCCGGATCCTGGCCGGGGTTACTGTCCTGGCTCATGTCGCCCATTTTATCGAGGAATACTACGCCGGGTTCTACATTCGTTTTCCCGAACTCTTCGGTCTCGGTTCATGGCCTGCTTCCTTC
>JBOHZD010000045.1:0-17809 GCA_050738315.1 Woeseiaceae bacterium | reverse complement strand
CGTAACCCTGCCCACCAGGGCAGGCTCCCCCGCGCCACGCTCTCAAGGCGGAGCCTCGTTGGGGGGAGGCCCTTTCAGGAGCGTGCGAAACAGGGATGTTTCGCCCGCAGCCCCCAGGGATGGGTTCTTGGCGTTCCTGAAAAGTCCTCCCAAGTCCAGGCGCCGCCTCCAACCAACCCGAACATCCACGATCGGCACGCGCCGCCTTAATCGTGCGTGCCCAGCAAAGTCGTATCGATCAGATCGCACAGGCAGTGGATGACGACCAGATGCACTTCCTGAATTCTCGCGGTGCGCTGCGCCGGGACACGAATCTCGACGTCGTCGTCTTGCAGCAAACCCGCCATGCGGCCGCCGTCGCGGCCGGTCAGTGCGACGACCTTCATGGCTCGTTCGTGCGCGGCGACGATCGCCCGGCATACGTTCTCCGAATTGCCCGACGTTGAAATCGCCAGCAGGACATCGTGTTGCCGTCCGAGCGCCCGGATCTGCTTGGCGAAGATATCCTCGTACGAGTAATCGTTGGCGATCGACGTCAAGGTCGAGGTGTCGGTGGTCAGCGCAATGGCGGGCAACCCCGGCCGCTCCATCTCGAAACGATTCAGGAGTTCCGACGAAAAATGCTGCGAGTCGCCCGCGGAGCCGCCGTTGCCGCAGGAGAGGATCTTGCCATCGTCGAGCAGCGCGTCGCTCAGGATCCGGCCGGCACCGGCGATGCTCTGGCTCAGTTGTTCGACAGCGGCCTGTTTGGTCGCGATGCTTTCCGCGAAGTGTTCTCTTACCCTGGTTTCTGCGTCCATATCACCCTTTCGCTCAGCCAGCGGGTCTGAATGCATCCCGCACCCATTGTAGCTGGTATCGATCGCGCGAGGGGCCATCCAGTCCGACCACGTCGAAGCGCACCGCATGATTGCGATACTCTCTGTGGCGGCCGAGAAAAAAGCCCGCAGCTCGCGTCAATTTACGTTGCTTGCGGCGGTCGACAGATTCAAGCGCCGATGCAAAATGGCTGCTTTTGCGAAATCTGACTTCGACGAAAATCAGGCATGGCCCGTCCAGCATGATCAAATCGATTTCGCCGAGACGGCAACGAAAATTTCTTGCGACCAGTTTCAGGCCGCGGGCCTGCAGATGTTCGAGCGCAAGTTGTTCCGCCGGGTCACCGGGCACTGATTACTGCAACGACGGGTCGTTGCCGGTCTCGCCCAGGCGGGACTCCGGCTCATCCGTGGGGCGCAATGCGACCGGCACGCCGCCCACGAACTGCGCCCATGCCAACCGGCGATGCACGCGGCCATCGGCATCGAGGAACAGGCGGCCCGTGGCACCGGCAAACTCCTGCATCGGCGCGGTCCGCGCATTGAACAATTCACCGACCAGGTGATACGCGTCATATCCCATCGCCTGCAGTCGCCCGAGGCGTTTGTCGCCCGGCCAGAACTTGTTGTAGAGGGCGGGTAGTTCGGCAAACCAGGCATGCGGTGACACCACCCACGGTGTATCGGCAAACATGATGCCGTTCAAATCGGAGTCGGGGCGGCTGTCCATCGAATAAATAAACGACGTGGAATACACGGGCAGGTCGCCGGCGTAATGAAATTTGAGTTGGGACTTGAGCAGTCGCCCGGAGCCGGCATCGGCTGCCATGAACACGAACTCCGCATCCTGCCTGCGACGCGGGTCGAACTGCAGCGGACGGCCCAGGTTGGCACGCAGTCTTTGATACCGCTCCACGCTCAGCGACAGCGCAAGCAGGCCCTCGATCTCGATCGAATAATCCTGGTCCGCTGGATGATAATTGCGATAGTCCAGAAGCGTGCCGCCGGCCGTTTCGAAGGCGCTGGCAAAACTGGTCAGCACGCGTTGACCCCAGTCGTTGTCCGGCACCAGGGCCACAGCCCTGCGGTGACCGTCGGCGATGGCTCTTTCCGCGGCCGAGATCGCCTCGTCCTCGGGCGACAGGGCAAACTGGTACAGGCCGGGCGGGGCCGGTACATCGTCCGACAGATAGTTCAGGGTCAGGACGGGTACCGGCAGCAATGCTTCCGTAGCCAGGTCCGCGACACTGGAACGCAACAGCGGGCCGACGACGAATTCCGCACCCTCGCTGACGGCGCGCGTATAAGCCTGCTTCGCTCCCCCGTTGCCTGCGACGTCGTAGACTTTGACTCGTTGCTCGTCATTGAAATTCGCGCTCGCCGCGAAATACGCGCCCAGAAAGCCGTTCTGGACCGCAAGTCCCGCGCTCGCGTTTTCGCCGCTGAGCGGGACCAGCAACGCGACCTGGCGCGGGAACTCGAGCAAACCATCCTCAGGGAGTCGCAGCCCGGACAGGATATCGTTCGCCGGATGCCCGCGATGTGTTTCCTGCCAGCGGAGTGCGCCGTTGTTCCAGCCGATGCCGTGACGTCCCGTGGACACCGCGAGCGCGCCCAGGGACAGCCAGCCTTGCACCTCCGGATCGGAAGTGGATTCGGCGGCTGCGCGCAGCGTCTGCATGTCGCTGACGAGCAGTCCGGCCCAGAGGCGTTTCCTGCTCATTTCGACACGACTGTCATCGAGCCAGTTTTCGCGCTGGATATACAGCTGGACGGCACGGACCGGATCGTCTTTCTGGAACCACGCATCCGCGCGCAGTGCCTCGATTCGTGAGCGGTAGCGAGTGGGCAGCGCCTGGCGGGCCAGCGGCTCGAGAAGGTGCAGCGCAGCGTCCGGCTTCCCTTCCCATAACGACAACGCCGCCGAATCGGCGCTCCATTGCCATAGCATTTCACCGCCGGCCGGCTGCGGCACGGTTTGCAAGGCAGCGCGCGCCCGCCGGCCATCGCCGGCATCCAGCCATTGCTCGACCGCCAGCAGAGTCAGCCGGTCTCGCTCGGGGCCGGTGGCGGCACTTGCGAGCTCGCTGTAAAGAATGGCGGCCGTTTGGTGGTCCCCGCTGACAGCATGGCTCGCCGCACGCTGTTCGGGCGCATCGGCCGTGGGAGCTGTGGTCACGCAACCTGCCGTGAGCACCAGCAGCGTCGGGAGGAGTAACCTGAACGCAACCCGTGAGAGTTGCTGATTCGGGGTTTGCAAGTGCAGGATGCCGCAAATGATAGTCATGAGTGATCGAGTTTGACCCAGGGCACGCTTTTTGTCGTCGCGACGCCGATCGGTAATCTCTCGGACCTGTCGCCACGCGCAAGGCAGGTACTGGCCGAGGTGGATCTGGTCGCTGCCGAGGATACCCGGCACACCGGGCGATTGCTATCGCATTTCGGCATCGAAACACCTCAATTTGCGCTCCACGAGCACAATGAAAGAGAGGCGGTCACAACCCTCGTCGCGAAGGTGCGCGACGGTCGTTCGATCGCCCTGGTCAGCGATGCAGGAACGCCCTTGGTCAGCGATCCGGGTTATCGCCTGGTGCTGGCCGCGCATGCTGCCGGCATCCCGGTGTCTCCGGTACCGGGACCGAGCGCCGTGGTCGCGGCATTGTCGGCGGCAGGACTGCCGACCGACCGGTTCTGTTTCGAAGGTTTTTTGCCGGCCCGGGGCAAGTCGCGCCGCACGCGGCTCGAGTCTTTGCGCTTCGAGCCGCGAACGATGGTTTTCTACGTGCCGGTGCACCGCGTCAGAAACGACCTTGCGGACTGCGCCGACGTGTTCGGCGCGGCGCGCGATGCATTCGCCGGTCGCGAATTGTCCAAGCTTCACGAACAGTGTGTAGCCGCACCGCTCGGCGAACTACTGGCGATGGTCGAAGACGGCCGCCTGGCGGCGAAGGGCGAATACGTTATCGTCGTCGCCGGCAGCAGGGTCGAGGCGCCCCGGCAATGGCTGGATGAGGACAGGCTGCTCGATGAACTGGCAGCCGTCCTGCCGGGCAAACAGGCTGTCGCCATCGTTGCCGCTGTCAGCGGGCGGAGCCGGAACGCGCTGTACCGGAAAATGCTCGCCATCGACCGGTCCGATGCCGATGACGGTGCAGAATAGCTGCATCCGGTATAATGCACGGTTCGAGAGAGTGAGAGTCGGCCAGACAATCGCCGGCGGCGTCCACGGACGGTGCCGGAGGAAAGTCCGGGCTCCATCGGACAGGGCGCCAGGTAACGCCTGGAGGGTGCAAACCCATGGAAAGTGCCACAGAAAACAGACCGCCCAAGCGTGTACCCCACGCCGGCAAGGGTGAAAAGGTGCGGTAAGAGCGCACCGCGCGGGTGGCAACACACCGCGGCACGGTAAACCCCGCCTGGAGCAAGACCAAATAGGGGAGTGCGCGAGTCAATCGCACCGCCGGTCCCGAGCGGACTCCCGGGTAGGTTGCTAGAGGCAGTCGGCGACGACTGTCCCAGATGAATGATTGTCCCAGACAGAACCCGGCTTACGGCCGGCTCCGCTTTCTCGTTCCCGGCGTCTTTTCCGCTGACTCTCAAAGGCTTACGCCGGTCCGACCGCCCATTTCGCGCAGCGGCCTTGCCGCGCTTGGCTGGGCAGCGAACAAGGGCGGCGCGTCGCACGGTGGCGACAGTGTTCTCAGCGCTTGTCGAAGAAACAAGGTCAAGTGTTTGATTTATGGTTGCTAAGGGTGACCACAATTCGCCCGAATTGCGCCATCGTTTGGCCTCTAAGTCCCTGTAGAACAAGAAATAATCGGAATGGTTGGTTGACGCTGGTGCAAGCCGCGAATATAGTGTCGAAAAGTGGAAAAAAGTGGGAGTAGTTGGGTTAACGCGATCGCAGAACGGCGACAGCCGCGGCGATTTGCCGACCACTTGATAATGCCGTGTTTCGTGGGGCCACCAAAGTCACCCTGGATGCCAAAGGGCGTCTCGCCATTCCGACCCGCTATCGGGAGCGTCTGGCGACGCGCTGCGAGGGGTTGCTTGTGGCCACGGTCGACCGGGACTACTGCCTGCTCCTGTACCCGTTTCCCGATTGGGAGGAAATCGAACGCAAGCTCGTGCGTCTGCCCAGCCTCAACAAACAGGCACGGCGATTGCAACGTCTGATGGTCGGATACGCCACCGAACTCGAACTCGACGGGCACGGACGCATTCTGCTGCCGAAGGAATTGCGCGAGTTTGCGGCGCTTGACCGCCAGGCAATTCTGATCGGCCAGGGCAACAAGTTCGAGCTCTGGGACGAGGAGCGCTGGAATCAGAAACGCGATGCCTGGTTGGGCGAAGAAGACGAAGTCGATCTGCCCGCCGAACTCGAGTCGCTTTCGCTTTAGAACCGCAATTCCCTAAAAGAAATGCGGATTGAATAAATGCCGGTGGAGTGAGCACAAACCACGGGAGTCGCGGTGGTCATGTACCGGTCCTTCTCAAGCCGGTACTCCTGGGACTCAACATCCAACCGGGCGGTTGTTACATGGACGGGACCTTTGGCAGGGGCGGCCACAGCAGAGAGATCGTCAGACTGTTGAACTCCGACGGACGGTTGCTCGCCATCGACCGGGATCCGGAAGCGGTGGCAGCGGCGGAGCCGACCTTAAGACAAGACCCCAGATTCGAGATCGTACAAGGTGAAATTGCCGACATCAGGGAAATTACGGCCGAGCGAAATCTGCTCGGAAAAGTGGACGGCCTCCTGCTCGACCTGGGAGTTTCGTCACCGCAACTGGATCAAGCGGAACGCGGATTCAGTTTTCGCACGGACGGACCGCTCGATATGCGCATGGACCCGACATCGGGAACCAGTGCGGCCGAGTGGCTGGCAAGGGTGGATGAAAAAGGATTGAAGAAAGTGCTGCGGGAGTTTGGCGAGGAGAGATTTGCGGGGCGCATCGCGAAAGCGATCGTCGTCCGGCGCGCCGAGCGGCCCATTCTGCGGACGCAGGACTTGGCCGACATCGTCGAGAAGGCCGCGCCGGCTCGCCAGTCGCGCATTCACCCCGCGACGAAAACTTTTCAGGCGATCCGCATTCATGTGAACCAGGAACTGCCGCAGCTGGAGAAAGCGCTCGCGGCATCGATCGACATCCTGCGCCGCGGCGGGCGCCTGTGCGCGATCAGCTTTCATTCGTTGGAAGACCGTCGTGTGAAGCGATTCATGCGGAACGCGTCGAAAGTTCCGGAGGCCTGGCGCGGCCTGCCGTCCATTCCCCGGGACCAGCGCCCGCCGCTCAAGCTGGTCGGCAAGGCCGTGACGGCGACGCCTGAGGAAATCGCCGCCAACCCGCGGGCGCGCAGCGCGCGGCTGCGAATCGCCGAGCGGCTTTGATGGAAAGGGCCAATGGACGTCGATAAGCACAAGCAACCGGTTCTGCTGGCACTGGTGTTCGCGGTCGTGTGCGTCGTGTCTGCGATGGCATTGATTTACACCAAGCACGAATCACGCAAGCTTTTTGTGGAACTCGAGCGGCTGACCGCCGTGCGCGATGAATTGAACATTGAATGGGGGCAACTCCAGATCGAACAAAGCACCTGGGCAACGCACGCACGTATCGAACGCGTGGCGACGGAGAAACTTGCACTTTCGCGCCCGCTCTCGAGCGAGATCTTTGTCATCGAGCGGAAATGAAACGCGGAGCCGAAACCAAACAGAAGGCCGCGGGGCGTTTTGCCGTCAGGACGGCGATTGTCGTCGCGTTCTTTGCATTGGCCGTGACGTCACTCGTCGCGCGCGCGGTGCACCTGCAGGTGTTCAACAGGGACTTCCTGAATCAGGAGGCCGACTCCCGGCATCTGCGCATCGAGAAGATTACCGCCCACCGCGGTTCGATCACCGATCGTAATGGCGAACCGCTCGCGATCAGCACGCCCGTCGACAGCGTCTGGGCCAATCCACAGGAGCTTGCCCCGGCGGTCGACAAGATTCCCCAGCTTGCGGCAGCGCTGGGTGTCGACTCACAACTGCTGATGCGCCGCATCACTCGCAGCATGGACAAGGAATTTCTCTATCTGCAACGCCACCTGAATCCCGAACAGGCGCATCGCGTCATGGCGCTGCAATTGCCGGGCGTGAACGTGCTGCGTGAATACCGCCGGTATTACCCGGCCGGCGAAGTCGCCGGTCACCTGGTCGGCTTCACCAACGTCGACGACATCGGTCAGGAAGGCCTGGAACTCGCGTTCAATCACTGGCTTTCCGGCGAGTCCGGTGCCAAGCGCGTGCTGAAGGACCGGTTCGGCCGCTCCGTCGAAAATGTCGAGAGCATTCGCCCGCCGCATCCGGGCAAGGACCTGCGGTCGAGCATCGATCTCCGGCTGCAGTACCTGGCCTACCGGGCATTGAAACTGGCGGTGCAGAAAAACCGTGCGCATTCCGGGTCGATCGTCATTCTCGATGTGGCGACAGGGGAAATCCTCGCCGTCGTCAACCAGCCGGGCTACAACCCGAACGATCGCGCGCAGTACTCCGCCGAACGCTATCGCAACCGGGCCATAACCGACATCTTCGAGCCCGGGTCGAGCATCAAACCTCTGGTAGTGGCCGCGGCTCTGGAAAGCGGCCAGTACACGGCGAGCAGCATGATCGACACCTCGCCCGGCTACATCGTCGTCGGACCGAAGACCATCGAGGATCACCACAACCTCGGTCGAGTCAGTGTGACCACCATCCTCGCTCGCTCGAGCAATGTCGGAGCGACTAAAATTGCAATGTCGCTGGAGCCCGATCTCCTGTGGCGCACGTTGGCCGATTTCGGCCTCGGCTCGCTCACCGCCAGCGGGTTCCCGGGTGAATCGGCCGGCATGCTGACTCACTACAGTCACTGGCAGGAAATCAGCCAGGCGACACTGGCCTACGGCTACGGCGTGTCGGTGACCGCACTGCAACTGGCGCAGGCGTATGCCGCGATCGGCAATGACGGATATTTCCGGCCGGTATCCCTGGTGTCGCTCGACCAGCCGAAGGAGGGCAGGCAGATCATTGCGGTCGAAACGGCGCGCTCGCTCATGCACATGATGGAAGAAGTCATCATGCCCGGAGGTACGGGCACCAAAGCGAGCGTCGCCGGTTACCAGGTCGCCGGCAAGACCGGCACGGCATGGAAGTTCGCCGCGGGCGGTTATTCGGAGGACGAATACGTTTCGATTTTTGCCGGCCTGGCGCCGGCGAGCGATCCCCGACTCGCGGCCGTCGTGATGATTGATGAACCGAGCGGCAAGTTTTACTACGCGAGCGACGTCGCGGCGCCGGTCTTTGCCGACGTCATGTCCGAATCGCTGCGCTTGCTCGCAATTCCGCCCGATGCGCTGCCGGCCCGCGACCCGGGCAGCGTCATACAGGCAATGAGCCCATGAGTGTGCCGGCCATGCAACTGTCAACGAAACCCACACTGGATCGCCTGCTCGCCGGCATCGCCGTTGCGCCCGCCCTTCCGATCACCGGCATCTCGAGCGACAGCCGTGCGCTCGAGCCCGGCAACGTGTTCTTCGCGTGTCAGGGTGCGGCGAGTCATGGCCTCGACTATCTCGACCAGGCCATGGCGGCCGGCGTCTCCGCCGTCGTGTGGGACAGCCGTTCGAAGGCATACTCGCCGTCGAACTCCGCGGTATTCATGATCCCCGTGACCGGGCTCGACCGCCATCTGGGCGAGATCGCAAATCGCTGGTTCGATTCACCGTCGCAGCATATGCGAGTGGCCGGCGTCACCGGCACCAACGGCAAAACGACCGTTGCATTCCTCATCGCCCAGTGCATGCAGCGGCTCGATCGGCGCTGCGCCTATCTCGGCACACTCGGCGCAGGCATCGAAAACCCGGTGTCGGGCGCGGTCATGACCACGCCCGCATGTATCGAACTGCATCGCGACCTCGCGGAATTCCGCTCACAGGGCGCGGGGCACGTCGCCATGGAGGTTTCGTCGCATGCGCTGCACCAGAACCGCGTGGACGGAGTGCAATTCGACACGGCGATATTTACCAACCTGAGCCGCGATCACATCGACTACCACGGCGACATGCAGGCGTACGGCGATACGAAAGCACGCTTGTTTCTCGATCGCGAACTCGAATATCGCATCGTCAACATCGATGCCGAATTCGGGCGGCAACTCGCCGCACGCTGCGGCGCCGATGGAAAGGGCGTCGTCCTGGTATCGACCGGGCGTGCCGCCAAAGCCGGGACCGGCAGGCAATACGTGATCCTGCGCGCCATCGATGCCGACGCGGAAGGTTCGGTCGTCGAGGTGACCGGTTGCTGGGGAGACGCTACATTTCGCCTGCCCCTGGCCGGCGCCTTCAACGTCGCCAATACCGCGCTGGTGCTGGCGCAATTGTTGTGCTGGGGCGTGCCTCTTGCCGATGCAGCCGACACCCTCGCCGCGGTGTCGCCCCCTCCGGGACGCATGCAGCGGGTGGAATCCGGCCAGCCTGCACCGGCCGTCTATGTCGACTACGCGCATACGCCGGCCGGCCTCGAAGTGGTGCTCGAGTCGCTGCGGCGTCACTGCAAAGGCAGGCTCTGGTGTGTTTTCGGTTGCGGCGGCGATCGCGATCGCGGCAAGCGCCCATTGATGGGAGCGACCGTGGCGCGGCTCGCGGATCGCGCCATCGTCACCAACGACAATCCCCGCTTCGAAAATCCCGGCGACATCATCGCAGCCGTGCTCGCGGGCATGGATGAACGCGCGCTTGCCATTCCCGATCGTGCCGCGGCGATCGCCTGCGCCATCGCGGAAGCCGATGACGACGACATCGTGCTGGTTGCCGGGAAGGGGCACGAAAACGTCCAGTTGGTCGGCGGCCAGCGCCTGCCGTTTTCCGACTACGAGACCGCGCGGGCAAACCTGCTCGCGCGTTCGGCAATACCCGGGTACCGGCAATGATGGAGGGCACCCTGGCGCAGGCATCCGCGATCATGCAGGGGACACTGCACGGCAACGATGCGGCGTTTCGCGGCATCGGCACCGACAGCCGAAAAGTCGCCGCGGGCGAATTGTTCTTCGCATTGCAGGGGCCGAAATTCGACGGCAACGATTTCGTTCCGCAGGCGGCGACTGCACAGGCAGCCGGTGCCGTCGTCAATAAAACGCTGGATGTCAATCTGCCGACGATCGAGGTGAGCGACACACGGCGTGCGTTGGGCCAGCTCGCCGCCGCCTGGCGGAAAAGGATGCCGGCTGCACTGATCGGGCTTACGGGCAGCAACGGCAAAACGACGCTGAAGGAACTCATTGCAAATTGCCTGTCGCTCGCCGCGCCCACGCTCGCCACGCGCGGCAATCTCAACAACGACATCGGCGTACCGCTGATGCTCGCGGAAATCGGGCCGCAGCACCGTTACGCCGTCATCGAGCTGGGCGCGAACCATCCGGGCGAGATCGCTTACCTGACGTCGCTCGCGACACCGCAAGTCGCCGTCATTACGAACGCCGGGCCCGCGCATCTCGAAGGTTTCGGCGATATCGAGGGCGTCGCACACGCGAAGGGCGAAATCCTGCAAGGCGAACCCCGACCCGAATGGGCGGTGCTGAACGCCGATGACGCCTTTTTTGCCTATTGGAAGTCGCTCGCGAGCGATGTGCGGGTCATCACCTTCGGCTTCGGCGCCGCAGCGGATGTTCGCGCGGTCGACGTAAAGGTAACGGACACCGGGTCGGCATTCCGCCTGGTCATGCCTCGAGGCGAGCAGTCGATCGAGCTGCCGCTCGCCGGGCGGCACAACGTTGCACATGCCTGCGCCGCCGCCGCCGTTGCTTTCGTACTCGGTGCAGAAACGGACACGATCCGGCAGGGCCTTGCAGAGGCGAAGGCGGTGACGGGCCGCTTGCAAGCCCTCTCTGGAATCGCCGGTGCAACCGTTTTCGACGACAGCTATAACGCAAATCCCGCCAGTGTCATCGCGGCCGCGGAATTTCTGGCGTCGCGGCCGGGCGCAGGGTGGCTTGTGTTGGGCGACATGCGTGAGCTCGGCAACGAGAGCGGCGCGTTGCACCGCGCGGTCGGCGAGGCGGCGAAAAGGGCGGGGGTTCTGCGCCTGTTTGCGGCCGGCACGCAGTCGCGCGAAGCCGTCGCCGCCTTCGGTACCGAGGGCTGCTGGTTCGATTCCGTCGAAGCGCTCATTGCCGCCCTCGTGCGCGAGCTCGAGCGTCACGGCAGCAACGACGCACAGAACATCAACGTGCTGGTCAAGGGCTCGCGCGGGATGCGCATGGAACGGGTCGTGCAGGCGCTGACGCACGAGCGGCGGGAGTGACGATGCTGCTCTATCTCACCCAATACCTGACCCAGTTCGAAACGGGCTTCAACGTTTTCAACTACCTGACGCTCCGGGCAATCCTGGGTGCGCTGACTGCGCTCGTGCTGTCGTTCGTCATCGGCCCGCGGATGATCGCGAGGCTCAGCCTCAATCAGACGGGACAACCGGTGCGCGAATACGGGCCGACCAGCCACCTGCCGAAAGCAGGGACGCCGACCATGGGCGGCGCGCTGATTCTGACGTCGATCGTCGTGAGCACCGTTCTGTGGGCGGATCTCGAAAACCGTTTCGTCTGGGTCGTGCTCTTCGTGACGCTCGCCTTCGGCGTGATCGGTTACGTCGACGACTACAAGAAACTGGTATTGCAGAATCCGGCCGGCCTGTCGGCGAAACAGAAGCTGTTCTGGCAATCCGCCGTGGCGCTGCTGGCTGCGATCACGTTATACGTGATTGCCGATGATGCCGCCGAACGCGCGCTCCTGATTCCGTACTTCAAGGACCTGGCCTTGCCGCTCGGGGTCTTTCATATCGTCATCGGCTACCTGTTCATCGTCGGCTTCAGCAATGCCGTGAACCTGACGGACGGCCTCGACGGGCTCGCGATCATGCCGACCGTCCTGGTCGGCGGCGCCCTCGGCGTGTTCGCGTACGTCACGGGGAACGTCAACTTTTCGGAATACCTGGGGATCCCGTACGTGGCGGGCACGGGTGAGATTCTGGTGTTCTGCGCGGCGCTCGCCGGCGCGGGATTGGGCTTTCTCTGGTTCAACACGTATCCGGCGCAGGTTTTCATGGGGGACATCGGCGCGCTGTCGCTCGGCGCGGCGCTGGGGACAGTCGCCATTGTCGTGCGGCAGGAAATCGTGCTGGCCATCATGGGCGGCGTGTTCGTCGTCGAAACCGTGTCGGTGATCATCCAGGTGGCGTCGTTCAAGCTGACCGGGAAGCGCGTATTTCGCATGGCGCCGTTGCATCACCATTTCGAACTGAAAGGCTGGGCCGAACCGAAGGTTATCGTCCGCTTCTGGATTATCACCGTCATCCTCGTATTGATCGGCCTCGCGAGTCTTAAAATCCGATGAGCGCCGCAAATCACGACCGGCACGACTCGAGCGGCGGCGCTCTGGTGCAGAAGACCGGTCACAGGGACCTGGTGTTCGGCATCGGCGAAACCGGACTGTCCGTTGCGCGATACCTGAAACGGAAGGGACGTGCCGCGCGTTTCATCGACACACGGCCCGAGCCGCCGGGACTCCGCGAGCTCGGCGAGATCGATCCTCACGCCGACATCGTGCTCGGCAAGATGCCGAAAAATCTGCTCGAGAATACCGCGCGGATCATTGTGTCGCCCGGGGTCTCCGAAAAGGAACCGCTGCTCAAGGCGGCGCGCGCGGCCGGCATCGAAGTCGTTTCCGATATCGAGCTTTTCACGCGCGAAGCGCAAGCGCCGTTTGTGGCAGTGACAGGTTCCAACGGCAAGAGCACGGTCACCACGTTGCTGGCGCTCATGTTCGGGGCGGCGGGGAAAAAGACGCTCGCCGGGGCAAATCTCGGCAATCCGGCGCTCGACCTGCTCACCGCGGGCGACCCGGACCTGTACGTACTCGAACTCTCGAGTTTCCAGCTGATGCGGACCGAAACGTTGCCAGCGGCCGTGGCCGTTTTGTTGAACGTGTCGCCCGACCATCTGGACTGGCACTCGAGCGAGGCCGAGTATCGCGCCGCGAAGTACCGCATTTTCAGGCAAGCAAGGGCGGCGGTATTCAATCGCGACGACAGCGATGCGGAGGCCGCGATTCCGGACGGCGTGCCGCGGGTCAGTTTCGGAACTGGCGAGCCGCTCGGCAAAAGCTACGGGCTGGTGCAGGAAGACGGCGAACAATACCTGGCGCACGGCGAGCAAATATTGCTGGCAACGGGCGATATGGCGCTGGTGGGTGTCCATAATCATGCGAACGCGCTGGCCGCTCTCGCGGCAGGACATCTGATGGGACTGACCCTGTCGCCGATGCTGCAGGTGCTCGCTGAATTTCCCGGACTCCCGCACCGCATGGAATTCGTGGCGACGATTGGCGGCACCGATTACATTGACGATTCGAAAGCGACGAATATCGGCGCGGCGATTGCGTCCGTCACTTCCATCGACGGGCTGGTGGTGCTGATTGCCGGCGGCGACGCCAAAGGCGGTGAATTCGCCGAGTTTGCGGATGCGGTGTACCGCAAACTGCGCGCTGCGGTGCTGATCGGGCGGGATGGCCCGGCAATTGCCGCCGCATTGAAAGGCCTGGCACCGGTGTACCAGGCCGCCGAGATGCGCACGGCCGTGTCCATCGCCGCCAGTATTGCCGAAGACGGAGACACGGTGCTGCTGGCGCCCGCATGCGCGAGCTTCGACCAGTACCGCAATTACGCGGAGCGCGGGCTCGATTTCCGCCGCGCCGTGGAGGCACTCGCATCATGAGCCTGCAGAGTGCAACGATGCCGTTCCCCGCACGCCTCCGGACGCCGCTACAGATCGATCCGGTGTTGATGGTGATCGTCACCACGCTGCTGCTCGGCGGCATGGTGATACTGGCATCGGCATCGATCTCCATTTCGGACAACGCAGCCGGGGAGCCGTTCTTTTATGTCCAGCGGCAGGCTGTCGCCGCGCTGGTTGGCGGCGCGGCGGCGTACGTCTGTCTCAGGGTGCCGATGGAGGTCTGGAGAAAACTCGGTCCGTTGATGTTGCTGCTCGGCATTGCGTTGTTGCTGGTCGTGCTCGTGCCGGGCGTAGGCTACGAGGTCAACGGCAGCACTCGCTGGTTGCGCGTCGGTTTCATGAACGTACAGGTCTCCGAGCCCGCGCGGCTGTGCCTGTTGCTGTACATTGCAGGGTATCTCGTGCGCCGCAACAAGTCGTTGCGCGAACAGTTCGTCGGTTTCCTCCGTCCGATGTTGTTGCTGAGTTTCGCCTGCGCGCTGCTGCTTGCGGAACCCGACTTCGGCGCTGCAATCGTGCTGCTCGCGACCGCGCTGGCGATGCTGTTCGTCGCCGGAGCGCGCCTGCGAGATTTCTGTCTCTTTTTCGGGGCCGCCGTGATTTCGATGGCGGCGCTCGCATTCACGTCACCCTACCGTTTGCAGAGGCTGACCGGCTTCCTCGATCCCTGGTCAGACCCGTTCGATTCCGGGTTTCAGTTGACACAGTCGTTGATTGCGATCGGCCGCGGAGAATGGTTCGGTGTCGGCTTGGGGAACAGCGTGCAGAAACTCTTTTATCTGCCGGAAGCCCACACGGATTTCGTCTTCGCGGTGTTCGCCGAGGAGTTCGGACTAGTGGGTGTCGTATTGCTCATCGCGCTGTTCGCGGTTTTGTTGTGGCGGATATTCCGGATCGCGATTCGCGCCGCTCGCGCCGAGCGCTTTTTCGAGGCGTATCTTGCCGTGGGCCTCGGCACCTGGCTCGGTCTGCAGGCCTTCATCAACGTCGGTGTCAACATGGGCCTGTTGCCGACGAAAGGCCTGACGCTGCCGTTGGTGAGCTACGGCCGCAGCAGCCTGATCGTGACCATGATCAGCATCGGGCTCATGCTGCGTATCCACCATGAACTGGTGACGGACTCGCGGCCCGCCAATCGGCGCACGGACGACCGGCGTGCGGGAGGGCGGAAATGAGCGGTCGTCCAATCATCGTGATGGCCGGCGGCACCGGTGGACACGTTTATCCGGCACTCGCTGTCGCGCGCGCCATTCAGGCGCAGACCCGCGACGTGGTGTGGCTCGGTACCGAGCGCGGACTCGAGGCACGGGTCGTGCCGGAAGCCGGCATCCGCATGGAATGGATCAGCGTACAGGGGCTCCGCCGCAAGGGCGTGTTGACCCTCATCGCCGCTCCGTTCCAGCTCAGCCTCGCGCTCCTGCAATCGCTCTCTGTCATGCTGCGTCATCGGCCGGCCGCCGTGCTCGGCATGGGCGGTTTTGTCAGCGGTCCCGGCGGCCTGGCCGCCTGGCTGACGCGGCGCCCGCTCATCATTCACGAGCAGAACGCAATCGCCGGCCTCACGAATCGACTTCTGGCGCGCCTCGCCCGGGTTGTGCTACAGGCCTTCCCGGGCAGTTTTTCCGCGCGCCGCAATGCGCGCACAGTCGGCAACCCCGTGCGCGAGGAAATCGCAGGCCTTGCCGATCCGTCGATCCGGTTTGCGTCCCGCAGCGGGCCATTGCGGCTGCTGGTCCTGGGCGGCAGCCAGGGTGCACTGGCGTTGAACCGCATCGTACCGGCTGCGCTCGCGCGGTTGCCGGCCGAACTGCGCCCGGAGGTCCGGCATCAGACGGGCCGCCGGACTCTCGAGACGGCCCGCAAGGCTTACGCGCAACACGGTCTCAAGGTCGACCTGCAGCCCTTCATCGACGACATGGCGGCGGCCTATGCCTGGGCGGACCTGGTCGTGTGCCGGGCCGGGGCATTGACCGTCGCCGAACTCTCCGCCGTGGGTTTGCCGGCGATCTTCGTGCCGTATCCGGCCGCGGTCGACGATCATCAGACGGCGAACGCGCAACCGCTTGCTGCTGCCGGCGCTGCCGCGATCATGCAGGAAAAGGATCTCAACGACGAATCGCTCGGCGGGCTTCTGCTCCACTGGCTTGCGAGCCGCGAGAACCTCTGCGCGCGCGCGATCAAGGCGCGCACGCTCGCCCAGCCGGATGCGCTCCGCAACATCGCAAGTCTGTGCCTGGATGTGGCGGGAGCAAAGCCATGATCAAGAGGATGCGCCGCATCAACTGCGTGCACTTCGTCGGCATCGGCGGAGCGGGCATGTCGGGCATTGCCGAAGTGATGCTGAGTCTTGGCTACCAGGTGCAGGGTTCGGACTTGAAGAATAATGCAAGGATCGAACGCCTGCAGAAGCTCGGTGCAACGATCTTCATCGGACACGACCGGGACCATATCAAGAACGCGGACGCCGTGGTCGTATCGAGCGCGGTCGATGAGCGCAATGCGGAAGTCGCAGCGGCCCGGGATGCGCTCATGCCGGTCGTGCCGCGCGCGGAAATGCTGGCCGAATTGATGCGGTTCCGCTATTCGATCGCCATTGCCGGGACTCACGGCAAGACCACCACGACGAGTCTTGTGGCCAGCGTCCTGGCGGAAGGCGGACTGGATCCGACCTTCGTCATTGGCGGCCGCCTGAAGAGCGCCGACAGCAACGCGCGCCTCGGCCAGGGCGAATACCTCGTGGCCGAAGCCGACGAAAGCGACGCTTCGTTCGTGCATCTGAAGCCGATGCTCGCGATCGTCACCAATATCGACGCGGATCACATGTCGACCTACGACGGCGACATGGACAAGCTGCGCAACGGTTTTATCGGGTTCCTGCACAACCTGCCGTTCTACGGTCTCGCCGTTCTCTGCACCGACGATCCCGGTGTCAATGAGATTCTCGGCGACGTGGGTCGTTCGATACTCACTTACGGCGTCGACAGCGAGGCGGACATTCACGCCGAGAACATCCTCTTCGTCGAAGGCCGGACGCATTTCACCGTGGTCCGTGAAGGAGTCGAGGGAACTCTCGATATCTGCCTGCGACTGCCCGGCTTGCACAACGTGCGCAACGCGCTGGCGGCCGTTGCCGTCGCCGGCGAATTGCAGATCGGCGACCAGGCGCTGGTCTCGGCGCTGGAGAAATTCGAGGGAATCGACCGGCGTTTCCAGAACTACGGCGACATTCGCACCCGCAATGGCAAGGTCATGCTCGTCGACGACTACGGCCATCATCCAACGGAAATCGCAGCGACCGTCGCCGCGGCGCGGGCCGGTTGGCCGGAGCGGCGCATCGTGCTGGTGTTCCAGCCGCATCGTTACACGCGCACGCGCGATCTTCTGGACGACTTTGCCAATGTGCTGTCCGCCGCAGATGTGCTGGTGTTGCTTGAAGTGTACGCCGCGGGCGAAGCACCGATTGCCGGCGCGGACGGCAGGGCGATCGCGCGCGCCGTCCGGAGCCGCGGCGCAGTGGAGCCGGTGTTTGTCGAGTCGCTTGGCGGCCTGGCGCCGGTGCTCGATGGCCTGGTCGCGGGCGGCGACCTGCTGCTGACGATGGGCGCGGGCGATATCGGCGCTTACGCGGCACGCCTGCCGGAACTCCTTGCACGGAAACCCAACCTGAAGGTGCAGCCATGATGGCCGCGTTGCGGAACCCGCCCGTCGCCGGCGTCCTGAAGCGGAATGAGCCGTTAGCCAGGCACACGTCATGGCGCGTCGGTGGTCCGGCGGATCTGTTCTTCAAGCCCGCGGACCTGTCCGACCTCTCCCGTTTCCTGCGCGAGCTGGACCCGGCTGTGCCGGCATTCTGGTTCGGTCTGGGCAGCAATCTGCTGGTGCGCGACGGCGGTTTGCGCGGCGCGGTCATCGCAGCGGCCGGCGTATTCAAATTTCTCGAGCAGGAAGGAGCACTCGGGGTCCGCGTGGGCAGCAGCGTGCCCTGCACGCAACTTGCTCGCCAGTGCATCCGTTGGGGACTGGGCCCGTCGGAGTTCTTCGCCGGCATACCGGGCACCGTCGGCGGCGCACTGGCGATGAACGCCGGCGCGCATGGCGGGGAAACCTGGGAACGGGTGCGATCCGTGAAAACGATCAGCCGTCGCGGCGAGATTTTCGAACGCGGCAGAGAGGAGTATTCGATCGGCTACCGCA
>JBOHZD010000044.1:0-7785 GCA_050738315.1 Woeseiaceae bacterium | reverse complement strand
TTGTCTTTGTCCGTCTGCAGCGCCTTGTTAGGCGGCGTGCTGCTCATAGCCGGGAGGAGGACAGACTGTACGTTGGACCGGTCGGGGAAAACATGAACTTGTGGGTCGGGCCACCACTTGCCGCATTTACCTTCCGGAACTCGCCGTATAGGTCGCTCCATACCTCTGCCTTAATTTCATCTGACGTGTTTCTCAGGCACATCAATGCCGTGTATTGTCTAGCCTCAAACTCGAATTCAAATGGCGTCGTCGTCTCGATCATCCTTAACGTCTGGTCGAAACCTATGGCAATAAGCAGCTCTGCTGGCCCCCGGTGGCGAGTCGCTACCCGAATTCGCCACTGTGCCGGTAGTTTGAACGATTGGACCTCGGGCACTCGGGTCGACTCCTCAGGGTGGTGGGAATGCCGCCTAACGAAAAGCTGAGCGGCGCATCAAAATGGCGCGGCCCTTGCGAATGCAAGGGGCGTGACAGTTTGATGCGTCCGTTCCAGCGGCTTGTTGGACGGCACAACACTGCGACAAAGGTTCACCATCGCACCTCTTCTACCCTGCCTCGACCAGCGCCGCAAGCTTCGCCAGTGCCATGCGCCAGCCAATCTCATTATCGACCGGTGATACCCCCGGGGGCAATCCATCGTGCACTGCGAGGACATCAGCGCCATCGTCGGTATCGTTGAGCGTAATCGTGATCGTCATCTCGCCGCACAATGCCGGATCTTCCGTCTCGAACTCATCCACTTCGACGACTTGCTCATTGGGCACCAGCTTCACGAAACGTCCATGATACGTGTCAGTCTGCGTGGTGGTTTTGCCAGTCCCGGTCGGTTCGTTGTATGTCAACGAAATTCGAAACAAGCCACCTTCGCGGGCGTCGAACGAATGCACCTGGCAGGTCATGCCAGTCGGCACTTTCCACTTGGCGATAGCGCGTGGATCAAGGAGCGCACGGTAGACGCTCGCACGAGGTGCTTTAACGTGCTGTCTGACGGTTGTCGAACTCATGCGCCGTGCCGTTCAACAGTGATTAAACCGCATTCCGCAATATTGGATTATCGTGCGCGCATGATAAGTGCGAAGTCGTGGCATTTTGAGTTAACTATAATTCGCCAGCGATTCAGTACTTTAGATCATTTCTCCGCCATTCGCCACGTAATATCGTGACTTCCCCTATCTCCGGAATTCAATACACCTGTCGTTATCGATGCAACAATCGAGACTCGTGCGAAGTAATGACTTCCATCACTCGCCGAGCACGACTTCTGGATTAGGTCGGAAGGCGACGGCATCATTCAGTGTCGGGCATTCGATAGGCTGAGTTATTGAACGTTCTCCCTCGCGCGACGCAGTGCATCCGCGGCATCAGTTCCGGCGACCAGGAGGACGAATTGGTGGAGCCGAGGAGGATCGAACTCCTGACCTTCGCATTGCGAACGCGACGCTCTCCCAGCTGAGCTACGGCCCCACGCAGGCGGAAGAGTCTACCTACAGCGATGCGCCCTGGACAATCCCGGCGCCCCGATCCAGCTCCACTGTCACGGCAATGCTCTCCATATCCGCCTCGAGTGCAAACGCACCTGTGTTTTGTGAAGTCGCGTCACCTTCAGTAGGCGGGGTGAGTGCTACGATGCCCCTGAATTTTCACACGCACGCAGACGGCTGCGCGGATGGAGAAGAGTCCAGAATGTCGCCATTTGGCGACAGTTGCCCACCCGCGGGACGCATGCTACTTCTGCGTGCTCACTTGGGCGGGAGTACCACTATGTTTGATCGAGACAGGAAAGACCAGGGTTCGAACGAGGGAATGGATGTCAGGACAGCCGCTCCGCGGCCCAGCCAGGCGCCGGCCGCGCCGCGGCCCGCGAGCCACAGCGGTGAAGTGGCGGTGATCGGGCGGTCGATCCAGATCAACGGCGACGTGCGCGGCGACGAGGACCTTCGTATCGAGGGCGACATCAGCGGCACGGTGCAGCTTAAGAACAGCAACCTGACGATCGGTAAGGAAGGCAAGGTCCGGGCCGACGTCTACGCGAAGTCGATTACGGTTCACGGCACGACGGAAGGCGACCTGTACGCGACGGAGCGCGTCAACGTCCACATCGATGCCAACGTTCGCGGCAATATCACGGCGCCGAAAGTCAGCCTCGAGGAAGGCGCAAAATTCAAGGGCTCGATCGAGATGGATCAGGAAGAGGTCAACAAGGCCCTCGGAAAGGCAAACATCCAGACGGCCTCCGGGCAGCCGGCGAACCGGCAGTCCACCAAAGCCGCCGAGGCCCGGCCCGCGCCGGCGAACGCGGTCAAGGGAGGGGTCTCGAGTTGAACCCTCCGTTCGGAGACAGATAGCGGCTGTGACTTCATCGATGGGCCGGGCGACGGCCCGACCGCCGATGGACAAACCGGCGGCGCTGAAGGCACCGCTCTTTCGGCTGCTGGTGGATCGGCTCGAAGCGGGCGGCCGCCACGTCATCCTCGATCTCGGCGCCGCATCGACGCCGATGCTCTCGCTGCTCGGCCGCTTCCGCTGCCGCGTGGACATCGCGGATCTTGCGTCGGACGGCGGGATCGAACGGATGAACGCAGAAGCGGACGGGGACGATCGCGTTGCGCGGGCCGAATTGTTTTTGCCCGAGCGTCGGGGGAACGACGATGCCTTCGACCTCGTGTTGTGCTGGGATCTTCCGAACTACCTGAAACCAGCGGCGCTGTCGGCTTTGATGAGCGCGATCGCGGCGCGCGCACGCGCCGACGCGCTAGTTCATGCGCTCATCGTCTATTCCGAGCGGTCGATGCCGGATCGTCCGGGGCGGTTCGTGCCGGATGAGGACTTGAAGCTCGTCAACCGCGGCGGGCCGGTTGCAGAGATCAAGGCGCCGCGGTATTCGCCTGAGGATTTGGGGCGGATCATGGGCAAGTTTGGCATCGATCGCGCGATGCTTCTGGCGAATGGCATGCAGGAATTTCTGTTTCGGCTGAAAGCGTGAACGAGCCTGACCTCCGAACCACGAAGCAATTTTGTCAGGTCGCAGCAGCACGGACTTTCGAGCACGACAGGAGCCAAGCCAGGTACGCAGCCGCTGCGACATCGTAGGCCAGGCAGAAGATCGGCCACCAGAGCGGCACGCCCGGATTGGCGATCAACTGATCATGGACGAAGTCAAACACGCCATGTGTCGCCAACGCCGCCACTACCAGCCACAGCGACCGCTTGAACCCGGCGATCGACGCGGCCAGAAACGCCACGATGGCGATCGACTCGAGCGCGAGTGCCTGAACCGAACCACCCATGATCGCAAACAACCCATAGTACGAAGCAATGACGATCATGACCGTAGGGTAGAACGCCCGGTCGCGGTCCAGGCCCAGAAAAGTGGCCGACAGGCCGACCGAAAGCGCCAAACCTGCTCCGATGAAGAACTCCACGCTACGATCCCTTCGGGCCAGGTGAAGAGTCGCCATCAATGATCTTTTGCAGTTCAGGCGCGATGGGCAGGCGCTTGAACATGCTGATGTCGGTACCGCCCGTATTCCCCACTGGAACGACGCCGACAGCCGATCCTACGACGCCCAAAACAATACGAACGGCTTGTCCGAAGGCTGCAGCAACTCGCCGTCGGCGGATCTCCAAAGTGAACATCAGCCAATGGGCCTTCGCATGGGCGCCCACGAAGGCCTGGCCGATGACGTGGGCGCGCTCCAAGTGTCGAAAAGCGTGGTCCAGATCCCCAGCGGCGATGAACTCTCCGCCAAGAGCGATCTCCTGGTCGAAAGCCAGGCGCCGTTCGGTGCTCATCTGCTTTGCCATCTATGCGACCTAACGCCTGACTGAATTAAGCCAAGCCGCGAAGCTTCGGCTTGAATGATTTGCTAGTTTTGTCGGTCTGGATGTCCACAAGGATTTCATCACGGCCGCCTGCTTCGATGCGATCCGCGATGCACCGGTCACTGATCTGGATAGCATGGGCACCCAGCAGTCGCCATCGACCGGCTGCTTAAAAACCTCTCGGGCCGCGGTCGTATGAAACTCGTGTACGAAGTCGGTCTATGCGACTTCTGGCTGCACCGCTACCTGACCCGAAAAGCGTGGAGTGTGTCGTGGCTGCGCCGTCCCTGATTCCCAGAAACCCGGGTGATCGCATCTAGTCTTTCGCACACTGGTCCGGCTAACCAAGGCCCTTTGCTTTTCTTCGTAAGATAGGTAGCCGTCGAGGATATCCGCTTCTGCTTCCTTCGTGACGATGAGCGCACGGCTCATCTGGCAAGTATTCGGCGCCTAACCTCCGCCCACGGGGACCCAGCATTCGGATTGGCTCGGTAAGTGGCCAATCTCTTGCGGAGTAGGCGGAGTGTTTC
This sequence comes from Woeseiaceae bacterium, assembly GCA_050738315.1. Lineage (GTDB taxonomy): Bacteria > Pseudomonadota > Gammaproteobacteria > Steroidobacterales > Woeseiaceae > IDS-8. The sequence continues at coordinate 3,433 of JBOHZD010000044.1, read as the reverse complement.
ATCCGAAAGCTCGATCTTTTCTGGGCATTCCGCGATGCTCTCCCAGATTTCGGCGACCAATTGAATACGCTCCGTAACCGGCAGCTCAAGTGTGTCAGCAGCTGAGAATTTCATGCCTCGAAATTACCACAGAGCGCTGAATTCCGCCACGAGCTAAATGGCACAAAACGTCGAATTTGGCGCCTAACGCCTGAATTAAGCCGACCCCGCGAAGCGGGTTCGGCTTGAATGAATTGTTAGGCCGCTGCCTCATAGGGAGCCCGGCCACAGCAGAGCAACAGCTACCAAAATTATGCCCGCGGCGGCGACGTTCCAAACCAGCGAGCGAACGACACGCACGCCGTATAGCGGAACATAAGCCAAGCGAGCCCAAAAATAGAGCTGCACACCCCAAAACGTTAGTGTGCCCTCGCGGCTTGTCACATGTGCCGCAAGTACAAGAGCGGCAAACAACGGAAAGGTCTCAAGAAAGTTGGCCAGCGCCTGAGCAAATCGATGCGCTGCTCCTGTGAGCGGAGCAACCGTCTCTGCTCTGGAACCCGCAGTCCAGCTATAGCCGCGTTGAAAGCTCGCGGTGTGCGATGCGAGGATGATTTGAGCGAATCCAAGCAAGGCGCTGTAGCCGAGCATCTGAAGTTCAAGACTCACAAGTAGCCTCCTGCTGCCACATCGGCCTAACGATAAGCTCAGCGGCGCGGTGAGTAGCAGAACCACCGTTAGAATTGTTGTTTCTCTTGAGCTGCCAATGATGCCTGTTGAAACAGGGCCGTTACCCAACCAGGAGGCTCGGGATCTCCTCGGAAGCTGATGTTCATTTCTTTGCTCTTCATCCACCGCCACAGCCAGGACGGGCCATACGCAGTTACGAACGTATCCTCCGTCTCATAGGCAGCATCAGATATCGCCGCGTCAAGCGACACGAATGCATACCCTCGGCGTTTGAAACGAACGAGAAGCTCGTCGAGGCAGTCCGCATTTAAGTCGTTGGCGTGTAAAAGCAGCGTCTGCGGAATGTTGCGTCCGAATATTTGTGCACTGATGTCCTCCGCGAACTCTGTCGCACGAAGCACAAAATCCCAGTAGGCTTCGCATATACGCATAGCGGTTGCCTCGTCTCCTTGCTCTTTGCTATGCAAGTAAACGGCGTTGAAGATGTAATCTTGGCTATCGATCGTATGGGGCGCCACCTTGTATCCTCGGCCCAGCAAAAAGCGATCGATCTCACCCTTTTTCACTTTGGAGGCGCCCGTGTGCGTGTAAGGGTGTCGAAAATACAGCTGGTAAGGCGCGTGCGGCTTCATCAGGTTCTTGGTTACAATTTCTCCCTTCACTATCTCCTGTTTAAATTCCGCAGTGGTGACGCTGTTGAAATCTGCGTGTGAAAATGTGTGATTCCCCAAAACTGCACCGGCATCGACCCACTGCTGAAGGAGCGCGCGTCGTTCGTCAAATTCACCCGTCACCTGCAGCTTTACCTCGTTCACGAATGCTGCCGCTGGTGCGCGATTCTTCTGAAGAGTGGCGAGGATCGCATCGGTGACAAGCCGGACATGTGCAACAGTGTTTCGTCGTATAGATGTCGCTGCATACGGTAAGTCGTCGAACGTCAGCACCATTCCTTTTGGTGATGTCGCCTCGTTCACCGCTGCGGCTGAACACGTGAGGTTCTGGAATACCGCAACGATGAACAGAACCGTGACTGTGAACCTCATAGTGCCCCTTGCCCTATTCCAGTCGCCTAACGCAGAGCTCAACGCGCGGACAAGTGGCGCGGCCCTTGCGCATGCAAGGGGCGTGACGCTTTGACGCGTCCGTCTGCAGTGCCTTGTTATGCGGCGCGGTGCTACGCTCCCCGCCGCTCCGCAACAACCATATTGAGGTTCCAAAGTTCCTTTTACAGCGAATCATCTAAAACTGGGAAATGATGCCGTGGTGCGTCCAATGGCCACAATACCATGGTATCCGGGCGATAAATCCTCCCCAAGTACGATACCTGGCGTGGAGCCCCGTGGAGAGCCATCGTACTGATGTACGCCACACTCCGGTTGGCAATTCCAGGCTTCACCACCACCGGTTACGGCATGCAACGTAAGGGTGGATTCCTTCGGCAAATGCATTGCCATCGGATCGAAAGAATCCACTCCGGTCGGACCGAAAGTAGACTTGCGCGCGTGAATGTTGCCCACCAATGCGACAATCAGGTCATACGCGTCAGAATCAGCAGCTTCGAGTAGGCTGGTAGCCATACCGATCTCGTAGGGCGTTTGAGTCTCGTTACCTGCCGAGTTCGGCCGGACAAACGTAGTCACAGAGATATCGAGTCCCGCAGCGCGCAGTGTACGCAGTCGTTCGAGCATCCCCCACATCGCCTCGCTGGTGCGCCCGTCAGGGAATCTGCGCACGCTTGCAACCCAGCCGCTTTCCGCGAGAAAACTCGTGCGATCCTCCGCTGTGCCGGAGGATTCGAGATAAGTCTCGAATGCAGAGCGGGCCGCTTCCGGAAATTCTAGGCCGACCAACACCCGTTTGTTTGCTTCCGTCACAGCGGCACAGACGAGTTCGGCGAAGACAGCCGGTGTTTCCGCCGTGCCATGCAGTTCACCGATCAGCACGAAACGGAGTTCGCGCTGCTCCCAGAGCGATGCTGCGCCAGGCGGTGGCGTGCACAACACGACGCCTTCGCCTTCTGCTGATTCATCACCCCCAACGTACCCAGCAGGATAAACTAAGAGAGAAGCGATCAGCGATGCGCATCTAAGTGGACTCAGATACACTTTTTCCCCTGCCCGGCGGCCACTTCAGGCCGACAGCTGATTCTGTTGGCCGGCCAGCTGCCCTGCGTGCCGCATAGCGCTCACGATCAGCCGCATCGTGTTGTTAGGCATCCAGCGCATCGGGGTCATCCGGATGGACATCTCTAACCTTCGACAGCGCCTTCCTGAACTTGCGCCGCGAGCCTCTCTTTGCCCGTTCGATCAGATACTCCTGTGTCAGCAGCGCGGCCAGCTTCTCGGCGACCGCCGTTGAGACAAACTGGTTAATCGAGATATTTTCTCGTTTCGCTAACTCACGGACGCGATCATGCAGCGAGTCCGGAATTCTAAGGCTGAGTGTACTCATTTCACGTGTCCTATGACTTCGAGGAAGCGCGGGGGTGTAACAACTGTAATCTCAAAGAACTCCGAACCCTTGAAGTCTCGTATGTTGTGGGTGATCAAATAATCGCTTTCTGACTCTACAGCAACCTCAAGCACCAAGTCGTCTTTCGGATCCCGCATAACGCTAAGCTAAGCGGCCCGGCAAGGTGGCGCGGCCCTTGCGAATGCAAGGGGCGTGACAGCTTGACGTGTCTGCAGCGCCTGGTTAGGCGGCAGCGCACGAGCCATTCTACTTGACTGCTTAAGGCTGAACATCCGTGACTTGTCTTACTGGG
>JBOHZD010000043.1:0-13638 GCA_050738315.1 Woeseiaceae bacterium | reverse complement strand
CGCCTGGTGCCTGACTACTACCTGAAGGAAACGGCCGAGTGGCTGGTGTTTCCGCATGAACTGGACGCCTTGACCGCGGACGAGATGCGCGTGCGCCGCCCCGAGTTGCATAAAATCATCCACGGCGGCTAGTCACGGCGCGCGGCATCATGAAAGCCCTTTGTGTCTATTGCGGCTCCAATCCGGGCATTCGTCGCGACTACGCCGACGCCGCGGCCAATCTCGCGCGCCTGCTTGCCGCGAAGAACATCGGCCTGGTCTATGGCGGGGCATCCAAGGGGCTGATGGGCATCATCGCCGATACGATGCTCGCGGCCGGCGGCAAGGTACACGGCGTCATACCGCGTTCGTTGCTGGCGAAGGAAATCGGTCACCCCAATCTGACCGAGCTGCATGTCGTCAATTCGATGCACGAGCGAAAGTCGCTGATGGCGGAGTTGTCGGACGGCTTCGTCGCGCTACCGGGCGGCTTCGGCACCCTGGAGGAAATCGTCGAGATACTGACGTGGGCGCAACTGCAGTTTCACAAGAAGCCCTGCGGGTTGCTCAACGTCGCCGGTTACTTTACGCATTTGCTGAAGTACCTCGAGCATGCCGAGGCGGAAGGATTTTTGAAGCCGCAGCACCGGCAGATGCTGCTGGTGGAGGACAAGCCGGCGGAGTTGATTACACGGTTCGAGCGTTATCGCGCGCCCGCGGTGCATAAGTGGGTGAATTGAGGTGTATTGAGCGTGATTGCAGCCGCGGGTCGCCCTGCTCCTACAGCGCCCGAATCACGCTTGTCGATTCCCTAACCGCGGCGGGCGACCGAGCGCTCCTACCAGCGGAATCTCCACCCGAGTTCGTCGCCGCCCATCCGGCGGCTGCGGTAGCGGCGCATGCGCGAATGCAACACGGCGCGTTTCTCGGAGAGCCAGGCCTCGCGATTCACATGCGGGTCCAGTCCTTTGTCGATGCGCCGTCTTTCCTCGTTGGAGCGGAAGAGGCAGAACTCTTCGTAATGGTCGATCTCGTTCTTCAGCTCACGAATAATGAGTTCGACATAAATGGCATCGTCGAGAAATCCGAGACCCGGAATGTGGTCGGGAATGAGGTCTTCCGGATTGGTGAAATAGATCAGGCCGCCGCGGATCCGATTGCGCTCTTCCTCGCTGAGCTTCCATTCTTCGTCCGTCACCATGTTGATGACGGTTTCCAGCTTGAACAGTCGCCTGGAGATGAAATCCGGCAGTTCGCGGCCCCTGGCTTCGTCGAGCGTCTTTCTGGCGGCCGCTTCGATCTGGTCGGGCGGACCGTCGCCCATGGCCATCTTGGCCCGGTCGACGATCTCCTGGAAGTGCTCGAGATCTTCGTCGCTTAAGGTAAATGTGACATCGAGAGGCATGACGGACCGTCCTTATTGCTTGCTGTTTAAAAGTGCCTGCACACCCCGAATTGTATACGCAAACAGCACAGTCGGCCATCGGCGGCCAGGCGCCGGACTGGATCTGGACGCCTGATTGCGACCGGTATCAGCTGCTGTTGTACGGGTCGAAACCGCCTCCGGAATCCTTTTTCGACGGCGGCGGTTTCGGGAGGTCACGGGAGAGGACCTTGCGCAGCACCTGGGTGCTCACCAGCGACAATTCCCCGTCGGCCTCTGCAGGCGCGTTCCGTACCGATTCGAGGGTCACGTCCGCCGGTTGTCGCGTCTTCGGCAGGTGATCGTTCTCCGCGAGAATGGCCTGCAAATCGGTATCGCTGATGATTTCAAACAGTCCGGTCGCCGGATCCCGGGCGAGCACGCCTTCGTCCGTCGGCGTGACCGCCTTTTCGATGGCGCTCAAACTCTCCTCGTCGCTGGTGGCGAGTATTTTCTTCAATTCAGCGGTGGAAACCAGTTCGAGCTCCGCGGTCTCGATGGTGTCCGCCCAGACGGAGCGGCCGCGATCGTCGGTCGTGACTTTGGCGGGGCGCCGGATGCGGATCGTTGTTACGTAGTCATCTGCCATGGCGTGAAACCGTATTCTTTCAAAGGCTTGACTGTCCGGACTGTAGTCCCTTGCACGCACAAGTTCCATGATTTGCGTCAAAAAGGCCGCGAGTCGGAGGTCAGTGCGGAGGGCCGGAAGTTTCTGCAGGGGTGGGTGAAGCAGCAGGCATGCGGGCGACCCCCGGGTGCCTTATCGGTGATATTCCCCGGCCCGCTCCGGCTGATACAGAATCTCCTCCAGACTGACCTGCAGCGTGCCGCCGCCCGGCCGCGGCCATTCGATTTCGTCGCCCTGCGACAGCCCGAGCAGGGCGCTGCCGACGGGCGCGAGGATCGATATCGTGCCGCCGCTCTCGTCCACGTCCTTTGGATACACGAGCGTCAGGGAGAACTCTTCGTCCGATGAGGCAACCCTGAACCGGATCCTGGAGTTCATGGTTACAACGGTTGGCGGAATCTCCTTGGAGTCGACGATATCCGCGCGATCCAGTTCTTCCTCCAGGGCTCCCCTGGCAGGAAACGCGTCCGCCGGCAGGGATGCAAGCAATGCCTCCAGCCTGTTTGCGTCTGTCTCCGATATGATGATGTTCGGTTTGGTACCCACAACGTTGCCTCGATTCTGGAATATATGATGACGAATTCCCCGGACCCGCTCTCGATCCCGGAGCCCTTCCTCCTGATATTGAGTCCGGCCGCAACAATGCAAGGGACCTGTCCGCGGGCACGTGAAACCACTGGACGAGGCGGGCAATGAACAGCAAAGACGGCGGACCGATCAAAAGAATCGTAACAGGGGCGACGAAAATCGAGCCGCACGAACTGAAGGCGACCCTCTTGTCTTTTGCCTTCGTGTTCGTGCTGATGGCCGCTTATTTCATCTTGCGGCCAGTGCGCAACGCGATGGCAAGCGACTGGACCGATGCCGAACTCAGCCAGTTGTGGACCGGCACGTTCATTTTCAGCCTGGTCGCCGTCAGCGTCTACGGCGGCATCATCCCGCGCGTGAAGTTCAGGTACCTGGTGCCGGGCGTCTACGTGTTCTTCGCGCTTTCGTTCTTCGCGTTTTATCTCGGCGCGACGCAGATCGAGAACCGCGTCTTCATCGACAAGGCCTTTTATGTCTGGCTGAGCGTATTCAGCCTGTTCCACGTGTCGGTATTCTGGAGTTTCATGTCGGATATCTACAATCGGAGACAGGCTCCGCGGTTGTTTGCTTTCATCGCGGCCGGCAGCAGCATCGGCGCCATCACGGGCCCGGCGATCACCGCAGTGTTTGCCGGGGTGCTCGGCACTTACAACCTGATGTTGCTTGCCGCGACAATGCTGCTCATTCCGATCCCGATCATTGCGGTGCTCAACAGGCTCAAAGTCACCGAGCTCGGCAATGAAGACGTGCAGGCGGACCTGACGCGGCAACAGGAGATCGGCCGGAATCCGTTTGCGGGCTTTTCACTGTTCTTCACCGATTCCCTGTTGTTCGGCATCGGTGTGTTCATCTTCCTCTACGTCTCCATGGGGACCTTCGTGTATTTCGGCCTCAAGAACCTCATGGACGTATACGACGACGCGACACGCGAGCAGATGTGGGCGGTTATCGACCTCACGGTCAATACCCTTGCCGTTCTGACGGCGCTCTTCGTCACCAGCCGGTTGACCACGCGCCTCGGCATGTCGGCGACGCTTGCGCTGGTGCCGTCCTGCATCGTCATCGGCTTCCTGGTCGTCGCGATTTCACCGATCCTGATCGTCCTGATCGGCCTTGAAATCGCGCGGCGCGCCGGCAACTATGCCATTACGCGGCCGGGGCGTGAGATGCTGTTCACGATCGTCAACCGCGAGATGCGATTCAAGGCGAAACCGGTCATCGACATCGTCGTCTACCGCGGCGGCGACACGATCTGGGCCTGGGCGTTTACGGCGCTCACGACGGTCGTCGGGCTGGGCATGACGGGCGTGGCCGTCGTGGGCGCTGCCCTCGCCCTGGCCTGGGCGGCCGTTGCGGCCATGCTCGGGAGAAAATACGATCGCGCCTGCAACGAGAGCAACAGCACTCCGGCGGTCTCCGGCCCGTCACCTGTTACAAAGGAGCATGCATGACGCAAAGCGCATGGATTTGTGACGCTGTACGAACGCCCATCGGGCGCTACGGCGGCGCGTTGTCGTCCGTTCGCCCGGACGATCTCGGCGCGATTCCGCTGCGGGCGCTGCTTGAACGGAACGGCGCGCTACCCGCGGATGCCATCGATGACGTCATCCTGGGATGTGCCAACCAGGCCGGCGAAGACAATCGCAACGTCGCGCGCATGTGCCTGTTGCTCGCAGAGTTGCCGCCGTCCGTACCGGGCGCCACCGTGAACCGGCTGTGCGGATCGGGAATGAATGCCGTCGGCAATGCAGCATATGCCATCAAGGCGGGCGAGGCGAATGTCATCCTGGCCGGCGGCGTCGAATCGATGTCGCGCGCGCCGTTCGTCCTCGCGAAATCGACCGCTGCTTTCGACCGCACTGCCGAGATTTACGACACCACGCTCGGCTGGCGCTTCATCAATCGAGCGCTCGAGAAACAGTATGGCGTCGACTCCATGGCGGAAACCGCGGAAAACGTGGCCGTCGATTTTGCCGTGTCGCGCGCCGACCAGGACCGCTTCGCGTTGCAGAGCCAGGAACGCGCGGCCGCGGCGATGTCCGCGGGCCGGCTGGCGCAGGAAATCGTAGCCGTGCCGGTGCCGCAGCGCCGCGGCGATCCGCTGATCGTCGATACGGACGAACATCCGCGCGCCGATTCGACCTTCGAGGCGCTGCAGAAATTGCGGCCGATCGTGCGTCCGGAAGGGACCGTGACCGCCGGCAACGCGTCGGGTATCAACGACGGCGCCTGTGCGTTGCTCATCGCTTCGGAACAGGCCATCCAGCGTTACGGGCTTACTCCGATGGCGCGTATCCTCGCCTGGACCGCGGCGGGCGTCGAGCCGAGAATCATGGGCATGGGTCCGGTGCCGGCGTCACAGAAAGCTTTGACGCTTGCGGAGCTGACCACGGCGCAAATGGACGTCATCGAACTGAACGAAGCATTTGCCGCGCAAGGCCTCGCCGTGTTGCGCCAGCTCGGTATCTCCGACGACGACGAGCGCGTCAACCCGAACGGCGGCGCGATCGCGCTCGGGCATCCGCTCGGCATGTCGGGTGCGCGGCTGGTCACCACCGCGGCCTGCGAACTCGAGCGCCGCGGCGGGCGCTATGCGCTCTGCACCATGTGTATCGGAGTCGGGCAGGGCATCGCAATGATCATCGAGCGGGCGGCATGAAAGCCGCGGCGTCGGCCGACAAACGGCTGGAGGAACTCGCGGCGCTCATTCGCTCGCGCCGCACCATCAAGCTGTTCCTGAAAAGACCGGTGAGCCGCAAGCTGATCCTCGACGCCATCGAAGTGGCGCGCTGGGCGCCGAACCATCATGTGACCGAACCGTGGCATTTTTACGTGTTGGGGCCCGAAGCAATTCGCGACAGCGTGGAGCTGACGCGCATCGTCACGACGGAACGCAAGGGCGCGAAAGTCGGCGACTTCAAGGCCGCCGCTGCGGCGGCCGTGCCGGGGTGGCTGGTTGTGACCTGCAAGTTGAGCGATGACGAGCGCATGCAACAGGAAGATTATGCGAGCTGCTGCTGCTCTATCCAGAACCTGATGCTCTACCTGTCGGCGGCCGGCGTAGCATCGAAGTGGTCGACGGGCCCGGTGACGAAGGACAAGCGCTTCCTCGACCTGCTCGGCATCGACCTCGGCGAGGAGTACGTCGTGGCCCTGGTCTGGTACGGCTACGCGAAGGTCATTCCGACACAGTCAAGAAAAGACGTGCAAGAAATCGTAACCGAGCGGAAATAGCCGGTCGCCCGCCACACCGGTGATGCCTGCCCCTGTAGGACCCCCATGCGGGCGACCCGACGGTCGGACAAGAATCAAGGTGACTGTCCCCGAAAAGAGCGTTACCGGTTCAACGGGTCCTCGCCGCCGATCAGCAGGCCGCGCAGTGGATTCAACCCGAGCCAGTACGACAGCTCGCGCGGGTGGCCGATATCCCAGATCGCGATGTCAGCGCGCTTGCCGGCTTCGAGCGTGCCACGGTCATGCGCGAGGCCCAGCGCGCGCGCCGCTTCACGCGTCACCCCGGCCAGGCATTCCTCCGGCGTCAGCTTGAACAGCGACGTCCCAAGCACCATCGTTGCGCGTATCGAACAGACCGGCGATGTGCCCGGATTGCAATCGCTCGCGATGGCAATGGGCACGTTCAGCTCCCGCAATCGTGCGACCGGCGGCAGCCTCGTCTCGCCCAAAGTCAGGAATGCGCCGGGCAGCAGGACCGCAACGCAACCGGTGTCGGCCAGCGCGCGAATCCCCGCATCGGATGCATGTTCCAGGTGGTCCGCCGACAACGCCTGGAATCTCGCCGCGAGAGCGGCGCCGCGGCTATCGCTCAGCTGATCGGCGTGCAGCTTGACAGGCAGGTGCAGGGACCTCGCGCATTCGAAGACATTCGCGATCTGTTCCGGAGAGAACGCGATGCGCTCGCAGTACGCGTCCACCGCATCGACCAGTCCTTGTTCCGCCGCTTCCGGTAACACATGGTCGCAGAGCAGATCGATGTAAGCATCCGCTCGGTCCCTGAACTCCGGCGGCACGGTGTGCGCACCCAGAAACGTCGTTCTCACGGTGACGACCGAGCGCTCGCCGAGCGCGCGCGCCACGCGCAGCATCTTCAATTCGGTGTCGCGATCCAGGCCGTAACCGGACTTGATTTCCACCGTGGCGACGCCTTCCTGCATCAATGCGGCGAGGCGCGCCGCCGATTGCTCGTACAATTCGTCGGCCGTGGCGCTGCGGGTCGCCCCTACGGTCGACAGGATGCCGCCGCCGGCGCGCGCGATGTCCTCGTACGAGGCGCCTTCGAGGCGTTGCTCGAACTCGTGAGCCCGGTTGCCGGCGAAGACAAGGTGTGTGTGGCAGTCGATCAGCGCCGGCGTCAGCCAGCGGCCGGTGAGCGAGCGTGTCTGTTTCGCGGCATTGGGCGGACATGCCGCGGCCGGGCCGATCCAGGCAATTTTACCGTTCGCGATGGCGACGGCCGCGTTCTCGATCAAGCCGTAAGGGGCGCCGCTCGCCTGCATCGTTGCGACGCTCAAGTCCGTCAGCAATAAATCCCAGTCGGTCATCGAACGCGGTCCCATCCGGATTGCATCGGACGGTAGCATGCACTAGCCTGTATATACAACCTGCCCGGAGCCCTGGAAAAGCCTGACGTGATGCGGTTCATCTTTGCCCGAAAAGCGCTGCTCGCCGACGGCTGGGCCGAACGGGTGCGCTTGCGAATCTCGAACGGCTGCATCGATGCCATCGGCGCAGACATGAAACAGGTAGAAGGCGACACCGAAGCCGGCATCGTCATCCCGGGACTGACCAACGCTCACAGTCATGCGTTTCAACGCGCGCTCGCGGGCAGGACGGAGGAGCGCGGCCCGGAAGCGAAGGACAACTTCTGGACCTGGCGCAGCCGCATGTACGGACTCGCCGAACGCATCGATGCCGACTCGCTCGTTGCCATCGCGCGGCAGCTTTACACCGAGATGCTCTGTTCCGGTTACACCGGCGTCGCGGAATTCCATTATCTGCATCGCGAGAAGGACGCTGAGCATCCTTCCGACGCGATGTTCAAGGCCCTCGTGACCGCCGCCAACGACAGCGGGATTCGCCTCACTTATATACCGGTGCTCTACGAACGCGCCGGTTTCGATCAGCCGCGGCCGAGCGCGGAGCAACGCCGCTTCGCGACGACGCTGGATGAGTTCGAAGCGCATTACCGAAGTGCGCAGGAGGTCGCGGCAGGAAAGTTCGTCGTGGGCCTCGGCGCCCACAGCCTGCGCGCCGTGACCGGCGATTCGCTGCAGCGTGTCGCGGCGTGGTCGCAGGCCGACGGCGTGCCGATGCACCTGCATATCGCGGAACAGCAACGCGAAGTCGAGCAGTGCGTGGCCGCGCTCGGCGCGAGGCCGGTGCGCTGGCTGAACGAACACTTCGATATCAACAAGCGCTGGTGCCTGGTTCATGCGACGCATATCGACGGCGCCGAAGCCGGCGCGCTGGCAGGTTCGGGCGGCGTGGTGTGCCTGTGCCCGAGTACCGAAGCGAACCTGGGCGACGGCCTGTTTCCATTGCGGAAGTATCTCGAATGCGGCGGCCGGATCGCCATCGGCTCGGACAGCCACGTCTCGATCAATCCGTTCGAAGAACTGCGCTGGCTGGAGTACGGGCAACGCCTGGCCTCGCACAGCCGGAACATTGCCGCCATCCGCGAGAATCACACCGGACGCAGCCTGTTCGAACGGGCGGTCGAGGGCGGATCGCTCGCGGCCGGCCGCCGCGACCGCGGTTTGGCGACAGGAGCTCCTGCCGACCTGTTGGTGCTGGACGACGACAGCCCGATGCTGCTCGGGCACGAGCCCGAGACGCTGCTCGATGCACTGGTGTTCTCCGGTTTCACGCCACCGATCGACCGCGTGATGGTGCAGGGCGAATGGCGCGTCGTAAACGGCCGGCACGTCGACGCGGAACGAGCTCGCAGGGATTTCGCGCGCGTCATGCGTGCACTGTATCCGCAGCAGGCGCTCCCGGCATGACGGTGCAGGCGAAACCCCGCTACCAGCAGCTCAAGGAGTTGATCATCGGCCAGATCTCGCGCGGCGAGTTACGGCCGAACGACCGCGTGCCGTCCGAGAACGAACTGGTGGATGCCGCAGGCGTTTCGCGAATGACCGCGAATCGCGCGCTGCGCGAACTGAACGACGAAGGCTATGTCGAGCGGGTTGCCGGTGTCGGCACGTTCGTCGCCGATCTCAAGGCCGCGTCGCATGTGCTGGAAGTGCGCAACATTGCGGACGAAATCGAACGCCGTGGCCACCGTCACACCGCCACGGTATTGCGTCAATTGAGCGACGGCGCGAATCTCGAAGTCGCGAGAGCCCTGCAGATTGAGCTCGCGGACGATGTGTTTCACCTGCTCATCGTGCATCGCGAGAGCGGCGCGCCGATACAGCTCGAAGAGCGCTGGATTCTGCCGGCGTTCGCGCCGGACTGCCTGGGCCAGGACTTCGGCGCTACGACGCCGGGCGCGTACCTTTCGGCGATCTCGCCATTACAGGAAGCGCAGCACGTCGTGCGTGCCGAAATGCCCGATGAAAACGTGCGCAGAAGTCTGCAGATGGAATCAGGCGAGCCCTGCCTGCTGGTGATGCGCCGGACCTGGGCACATGGCCGGCCTGTCAGTTTTGCGCGCCTGCACCATCCCGGCCATCGCTTCGAATTGACCGGGCATTACGCGCCGCCCGGCACGCGCGCGGTCGCGAACGGAGAATGAAATGAACGAACCAGGCAGACGCCGCATCGTGGCGCCCACCGGCACGGCATTGCAGGCGAAAAGCTGGCTGACCGAAGCGCCGCTCAGGATGATCATGAACAACCTGGATCCGGACGTGGCCGAGCGGCCCGACGATCTCGTCGTCTACGGCGGCATCGGCAAGGCCGCGCGCAACTGGCAATGTTTCGATGCGATCGTCGCGACCCTCAAGAATCTCGAGGACGACGAAACGCTGCTGGTGCAATCCGGCAAACCGGTCGGCGTTTTCCGGACGCACAAGGATGCGCCGCGCGTGCTGATCGCCAACTCGAATCTCGTCCCGGCGTGGGCGACCTGGGAGCATTTTCGCGAGCTCGACCAAAAAGGGCTGATGATGTTCGGGCAGATGACCGCGGGTTCGTGGATCTACATCGGCAGCCAGGGCATCGTGCAGGGCACTTTTGAGACGTTCGTGGAAATGGGCCGGCAGCATTACGGCGGCAACCTTGCCGGCCGCTGGATTCTCACGGCCGGGCTCGGCGGCATGGGCGGCGCGCAGCCGCTCGCGGCGACCATGGCCGGCGCCTCGATGCTTGCGGTCGAATGCCAGTCGGACCGGATCGACAAGCGGCTGGAGACCGGGTACCTGGATACACGCGCGGACAACCTGGACGACGCGCTCGCGCTCATCAGGGAATCCGTCGACAAGCAGGACCCGTTGTCGGTCGGGCTGCCGGGCAATGCCGCGGAAGTTCTGCCCGAACTGCTGCGGCGGGGCGTGAAACCCGACGCGGTGACCGACCAGACGTCGGCGCACGATCCCGCGAACGGTTACCTGCCGCTCGGCTGGAGCGTCGAGAAATGGCACGCGCAGCGGTACAGCGACCCGCAGGTAGTTGCGCGCGCGGCAGCGGAATCCATTGTGGTGCATGTCAGGGCAATGCTTGAATTCAGGCGGCAGGGTATCCCGGTGTTCGACTACGGCAACAACATCCGCCAAGTGGCCTTCGATGAAGGCGTCACCGACGCTTTCGATTTCCCCGGTTTCGTGCCGGCCTATGTGCGCCCGCTCTTCTGCCGCGGCATCGGCCCGTTTCGCTGGGCGGCGTTGTCCGGCGACCCGGAGGACATTTACAAGACCGACCGCAAGGTGAAGGAACTGATCCCGGACGACGAACACCTGCACCGCTGGCTCGACGCGGCGCGCGAACGTATCCGGTTCCAGGGATTGCCGGCGCGCATCTGCTGGGTCGGCCTCGGGCAGCGTGATCGACTGGGCCTCGCATTCAACGAAATGGTGCGCAACGGCGAACTGAAAGCGCCGGTTGTCATCGGGCGCGATCACCTGGACAGCGGCTCGGTCGCGAGCCCGAACCGCGAAACCGAAGCCATGCGGGACGGGTCGGACGCGGTGTCCGACTGGCCCCTCCTGAATGCGCTCCTGAACACGGCGAGCGGCGCCACCTGGGTGTCGTTTCATCACGGCGGCGGCGTCGGCATGGGCTATTCGCAACATGCCGGGCTCGTCATCGTCTGCGATGGCAGTGCGGAAGCCGATCGCCGCATCGCACGCGTATTGTGGAACGATCCCGCGAGCGGCGTCATGCGGCATGCGGATGCCGGCTACGAAGAGGCGATTCGCTGCGCGGCGGAGCACGGGTTGAAACTGCCGATGATTGCGCGCTAACGGAGAGGACGATGGACCTGCACATCAACAATGAACCGGTTCGTTTGCGGCAGCTGCGTCAGGCGTGGCGGGAACCGGTCAGGATCACGCTCGGCGATGCCGCTTTGGCGAGTATCGCCGCCTCGAACGCGCTGATCGCGAAGGTTGTGCAAGGCGGTAAACAGGTCTACGGCGTCAACACGGGCTTCGGCCAGCTTGCACAGGTCAGGATCGGCGACGACCAGCTCGTGCATCTGCAGGAGAATCTCATTCGCTCGCATTCGGTGGGTGTCGGCGAACTGCTGCCGGAATCCTCTGTGCGGCTGACGATGATCATGAAAGTCATTGCCCTGGCGCAAGGGTATTCGGGCGTTACGGCGTCGCTCGTCGAGGGTTTGTGTGCGCTCGTCAACAGCAATGTCTATCCCTCTATCCCGTCGAAAGGTTCGGTCGGCGCTTCGGGCGACCTGGCGCCGCTTGCGCACATGGCCGCCGTACTGCTCGGGCGCGGCAACGCAAGCGTCAACGGCGAGAAACTCCCGGCCGCCGAGGCGCTCGAGCGTTCCGGACTGCAGCCATTGCTACTGGGACCCAAGGAGGGCCTGGCACTGCTGAACGGCACGCAGGTCTCGACGGCGCTCGCGCTCTGCGCCGTGTTCCGCACCGAGCACATTCTCGCCGCGTCGGTGGTTGCCGGCGCCCTGTCGGCGGACGCGATCCAGGGCAGCGATACGCCGTTCGACGATCGCATCCAGCAGGTGCGCGGGCACGCCGGGCAGATCGCAGTTGCCGGACTGCTGCGGCAACTGATGCAGGGCAGCGAGATTCGCGCCTCGCACATCGAATGCAACCGCGTGCAGGACCCTTACTCGATTCGCTGCCAGCCGCAGGTGGCGGGCGCGTGCCTCGACGTCCTGCGCCACGTCGCCTCGCTGCTCGAGACGGAAGCGAACGCGGTCACGGACAACCCGCTGGTCTTCACCGATACCGGGTCGGTGCTCTCCGGCGGCAATTTCCACGCCGAGCCGGTCGCGCTTGCCGCCGACTATCTCGCGCTCGCCATCGCGGAGATCGGCTCGCTCGCGGAGCGGCGCATTGCGCTCCTGATCGATTCGCACCTGAGCGGCCTGCCCGCGTTCCTGGTGAAGGACAGCGGCCTCAATTCCGGGTTCATGATGGCGCAGGTGACCGCGGCCGCGCTGGCGTCGGAGAACAAGTCGCTGGCGCACCCGGCCAGCGTCGACAGCATCCCGACCTCCGCCAACCAGGAGGACCACGTCAGCATGGCGACCTTCGCGGCGCTGCGCCTGCATGCCATGCTCGACAACGTGCAGAACATCGTCGCGATCGAGTTGCTGGCCGCCGCGCAGGGCATCGAGTTTCACCGGCCGAAGAAAAGCTCGGCGACGCTCGAGCGGATCGTCGCGCAAATTCGCGGCCTGTCGAAGCGCTACGAGGAGGACCGTTCGTTGTCAGGCGACATCGCGAGCGTATCCGCGTTGATCGCCGCAGGCTCCTTTTACGATTTCGCGAAAGCGGCATTGCCGAGCGCGCAACGATGAACGACGTTTTTTCGTTTCACGAGGGAAAGTCGTCGCTGCTGGTCAGCATCCCGCACGACGGCCGCGAGATTCCGGACGGCATTGCCGCGCGCATGACGGCCGAAGGCCTCGCCATCCCCGATACCGACTGGCATGTCGGGCGATTGTACGAATTCGTGGAGGCGCTCGGCGCGGGCGTGATCGCCGCGAATTACTCGCGCTATGTCGTCGACCTGAACCGCTCGCCGCAGGACGAAGCGCTGTACCCGGGGCAGATCTCGACCGGCCTGTGCCCGTTGCAGACGTTCGCCGGCCACGACCTCTACAAGGACGGGGGCGGCGTGGACGCCCGAGAAGGACAGGCGCGGGTTGCTCGATACTGGGAGCCGTACCATGCGCGCATCGCGGAGCGCCTTGCAGAGATCAAGGAAGAGTTCGGCTACGCGCTGCTGTGGGATGCGCATTCCCTCCGCAGCAGCGTGCCCCGGCTCTTTACCGGCGAGCTGCCGGATCTCAACATCGGAACCAATGACGGCAGCAGCTGCCCGGCAATCGTGCAGCAGGGAATCGCAGAGGCGGCCGCGGCGACGCCTTATACCTCGGTTGTCAACGGCCGCTTCAAAGGCGGTTACATCACCCGTCATTACGGCAGGCCGGAAGACGGCGTGTATGCGGTGCAGCTCGAGCTCGCCGGCGAATCCTGCGTCACGCCGAAGACCCTTACCCTGGCCGATCTCAAGTCCCGCTTCGAGCATCACACGCTGCAGTTGCAGCTCGAATGCGCCGGCAACGGGCGCTCGGAATTCTATCCGCCGACGCAGGGCAACCAGTGGACGACCGGCGCGGTCGGCTGCCCGGAATGGACCGGCGTGCGGCTGCGCGACGTTCTCGACGATTGCGGCGTGCGGGACGACGCCGTGTACGTCGCCTACGAAGCCAAAGACCTGCACCTCTCCGGCGACCCGTCGAAGCAGGCGATCTCGCGCGGTGTGCCGCTCGCCAAGGCGCTGGAACCGGAGTCGCTGCTTGCCTGGGCAATCAACGGGGAGCCGTTGCCGCTGCTGCATGGCTATCCCC
>JBOHZD010000042.1:0-7047 GCA_050738315.1 Woeseiaceae bacterium | reverse complement strand
AAGCGGTAGTCGCCCTGCAGCGCTGCGCGGTACGGAAGGAACCAGCGGGCGCGCGCCGAGAAGGCGTTGCCGGTGCGCGTGCGGGGGTAGCGCTCGAATTCATAGGAATAGCCGAGCGCCGATTCCGGGTCCACGAAGCGCACCTGGCGGTAGGGATTGTTCAGGAATCCCTCCTCGGTGATCGTCTCGAACGAGACGCCGAGGATCAGGTTCTTCGTCGCGACCTGCGAGACGTCGACGCCGTAGATGCGCCGGTCGATCTCGTCGGCGAAGGCCGCATCGCCGCGGCGCGTGACGTCGTCCCAGCCGCGCGAGAACGACAGCGCGACCGTCGTCAGGTCGCCGAACATGTCCTGGCTGACGGAAAAGTTGTAGGTGGTCGCGTCGAAATCGCTTTCCGCGCTGCTGGTGTACCCCATCGACAGGGTCGTGTTGCCACGCAGGTAATCCATGCCGAGCGAATACTGTTCGCGTTCCTCGCTGTAGGGACTTGCGGTCGTCAAGACATCGATCGACGCGGAACTCACCATGTCGACGTAATAGTTGCCGACCAGCGACACGTTCTTGCCGACCTGCTTGCGCACCAGTACCGACGGCCCGTCGATCTGCACGCCGCCGCCGTCGTACATGTGATAGAGGATGTCCGTGCGGTCTTCCGGCAACACGCCGGGGACGCTTGCGCCGCTCGCCGTCAGCAGCACACAGCCTGCGAAAAAACGTATGCGGGACAGATTCACCTGGCAGCCTTTGCGAGTGTACAAGACCGGTCAGTTACAGCCACAGCCGCCGCCGGCGCCGCCCTCGCCGCCACGCGCGCCCTCGCGCGCCTCGAACACGTGCTGGATGTAGGCGCTCGACACCGGGTTCGGATTCAGCGCCATGATGCGATCGGCCAGGTGATCGCGTTCATACGGTTTGACCCACGGTTCGATGTTCCCGCAGGCGGCAAAGCCGGACAGCAGCGGAAACAACAGCAAAATTCGGGACATTGGACGTATTTTCATAGTCATGCTCCAAGCTTAACGCGCGCATCAGGCACTGAACTGTGAACCCCGCCTCAGAAGAACAGCGTGAATCCGAAATGCGCTTCGATGTTGTGGACCGTCTTCTCCTCGCCGAGAAGGTCGGTATCGAACAGGTGGTCGCGGAAATCGACATGCATGGCAAGCGAGTCCGACATCAGAAACCGGTAGCCGACGCCGGCATTGACGGTGAACCGGTCATCGCCCGCGAAAGTCGTCGAGCCCAGTCCGCCGATCAGGTACAGACTCGTATTGAAGGCACGTCCTTCGCCGACGAATACTTCGCCGGGCAACAGGTTATAGCCGAGATCCAGGTTGTAATAGGTGAATTCCCGGTCGCTGTCCGACAGAATCGGCGCTCCGCCGCTCAATTCCTCGAAGCTGGTCAGTCCTGCCTCCGACCGTCCGACCGTCCCTTCCATGAACAGCCCTTCGGTGATGTGGTACGCGAGCCGCACGCCGTACACCAGGTCCGTGCCGAAATCCTCGATACTCATGATGCCGGCAAACGCGCCGACCTCGAAGTCCTCGGTATCGATCTCCGGTTCGCTGACGTCACGCCGCACGACTTCGGGATCGATCACCTGCTCCGGCGTCGGCGCTTCGGCGGGCAACGATTCGGGTTGTTCGTCACCGCCGAGTCCGGGTAGATGCCTCACCACGGCGCATCCTCCGGACAGCAGTGGTAGCAGCACTAGAAAAAGAACGCGAAGCCGGCTTTCCATTCCTCAACTTCCTCATTGTCATCTCGGCTCGTGAATACCACGTAGCTCTTGTATTCCGCTCGCAGGACGAAACGTCGTGTCGCAAAAATGCGAAAGCCGGCTCCCACATGAGCAACCTGGTCCGTACGGTCCTCGCCCTGCACGATGGTCGATTTCGGCTCGGTATGGACCACGCCGGCGCCCAGCGTAAAGAACGGCGAGATCCGCCACTCCGGCCAGGTTTCGTGGACGACGTTAACACTGCCCATCCAGCCGTTCGAAAAATTTCCCAGAATCTGTGAACCCCATACCTCCAGCGATACGTTCGGGTTGAACGAATACCCGCCATAAAGGGACACGATGTTCGCGCCGCCGTAGTCGCCCGAGAGCATGCCCGCCTCCCAGCGGGCATCGGTGAAGTCCTGCTGGTCCGTCTGGGAAAACTCGATGTTCTGGCCGTCGGGCTGCAGCGTCAGCTCCATCTGTGCCCGGTCGACCCAGCCCTCGGTGCCATCGGCGCTCCTCACCAGGAACCAGTCGGTGCGGCGCTTGACGATCGACACGGCCTCACCGCGTTCGACGATGTGAAATTTCGGGTAACCACGACCCGGACCGGTATGCATCTCCAGATAGGGGTCCGCCACCGCCACCGTGTGGTTATCGTCGCCGCCCCAGGCAAACCCCGCTGTGACAGTCTGGCTCAGTATGAAGAGCAGGACCGAAAGCGTTTTTGGTTTAATTAACGGGGACGTCGAAGGGGTTGTTGTAATACTGTGCTCCGACATCCAGCCATTCCGCAATCAAACGTTTCTCCGAGTCAGACAGGTATCCGTCGTGACTTTGACCCGCTTCGAAGCGGTCGAAAAACCGCCCCGATGCATTCGCGCCCGCCGCACTCATTGAAGGATTCACGGTGACAGTGGCAAAAATCGGATCACCCGTGTCGGGATCCGTACCGACCTGTACCAGCACATCCTGCAGCGCGCCCATATTGAGCTCCTGTTCGTTGTCGGCGAACAGCAGCTCCCGATAGGAATTGAAGTGATCCGCCTCGTCCGGCGAGATGCCGTCCGACAGATCGAGTTGGCCGGCAGGCACACGCGCCGCCATCTGATCGTCGACGGGCGAGTGGCAGTTGACGCAATCGTTCGTGATCGGCATGCCGTTCCCGTCCAGCACGGGATTGCCCATGTCGTCGAACACCGGCCGCGGCGCTGCCCACAACGGGTGCACGTGCGCCTCGTAATTGATGACGATGCGGCAGTTGGCGTTCCACGCCTGCATGCAGGCGAGGCTGGTGGGCGGCTCCGTGGTCAGGTCCGCATAACTCCAGTTGAAAGCCGGATCCCTGGGCCGCCCGGCAGCCGCCTCGTCCGTCCAGACATCGTCGTAGACGATATTCACCGACGGTTCCAGCGAGGAGCAGTTGGTCGCGCCGCAACTGATGCGGCTCCGCACCTCCGCCATCGTTTCCCCAACTTCCCCGACGAATAAGGCCGGATCCGTATTCGGGAACGGCACGCCCGTCGTTTGCGCGCCGGCCCAGGCCGATGCAAAGGCATCGCCGCGTCCGTGGGAAATGCCGCTTTGCGCGACGTGGCAGCCGTTGCACTCCAGTAGCTGCCCCGGCCGCAGTTGCAGCCAGTTCTGATGCCGCCCCGTGATGCGCCGGCCGTTGCCGTCGAGCACGCTTACGGCGAGCGCCACATTCGCCGGAACTTTTACCATCACCGAACCGTCCGGTTCGATCGGCGCATAGGCGACGATCTCTTTCATGCCCTGCTCTGCGTTGGGGCCGAACGCCGTGTTGTCGAGATCCACGATGTCCTCATCCGGAATCGACACCGCTTTCATGACTCTCAGGAACCTGGCCGGCCGTTGGTCAGCCGTCGTTTGCGCAGGATCCGCAAGTGCCGCGATGTCGGCCACCGCGCCGCCGTCGAAGTCGTACACACTGCGAATGCTGAGCACCCCCGCGCTTTCGGCCACCAGGTCCGGATCGGCCGTAAACGCATTCTCGCTGTCCAGAACAACCGGCGGTGTCGGTCTCGGATCCGCCGCCACCGCTTCGGTGAACATGAAGCCTTCTGCGGGCGGTACCACGGGCAGTTGCGTTTCGTCGCGTGGATCGTAAATCCAGATGCCGTAGATCGGCGGCGCAGGCTCGACCAGCGGATCGGCCAGGCGCTCGTCGGTACACGGCACGAACAGATCGTCCTCGACGACCCGGCACTGGCTCCAACTCACCAGCAGCCGTCCCGTGCCGTCCTGAATCGGATAGACCGAACTGTAACGGCCGCCCGGTGACGGTACGCCCGCCAGTGTGGATACGTCGTTGATCGTCCCGGGCTGCTGCGCCGGCCCGGTCAGTCCCGTATTGTCCATGTTCGGTTGCGTGTTCTCGAGATAAGTCGGCGTATCGATGACGACGATGTCGCCGCCACCGTTCGTATCCGTAAATGGCCGCACCAGCGCCATGACGCGTCCATCTTCCAGTTGCCGCGGTTTCAGGAATTGAACGATCTCGCCGTTCGTTCCGGTGGCGTGGCTGTTCTGGCCGTACAGGAGCTCCAGCCTGGAACCGTCCGGGTTCATGCGGTAGAGGTTCACCGCATCATTGGAACCCGTGTGGTCCCAGCGGCTGAACGCGACCTGCCCGTTCGCCAGAACTGCGGGATCGAAATCGTGGCTCTGGTTGAACGAGACCTGCTCGATATTCGAGCCATCGAGGTCCATGACGTGCAGCACGAAGGCCATCTCGTTTCGGTCTTCGTCGAGAGCCGAAAACTGCGGCTTGCCTTCATCCAGCAACACGGCGCTCGAACGCAACTGCCGTGTCGACGAAAAGATGATGCGCCCGTCCGGCAGGTAATGCGGCGCGATATCGTGACCGATTTCAGCGGTCAGGTCCGAAGGAATGACACGCCGCAACGCGTCCGTCGCGAACACGTATTCCCAGATATTCCAGGTCGGCTGGTCCTCGTCATCGAGCGCGAGATTTTCGTTCACGGGACCGCGCATCGCGAACAGCAGCGTGCTGCCGTCGTAGGCAATCTCGACATCGCGGACATCGCCCAGGCCGGTCGTCACACGTTCTGTAATGTTGACGTCCAGCGCGCTCGGCGCCGCGCGATCGCGAAAATAGAGGTCGGTACCCACGTTGAAAGTGATCAGTTCGCGAACGTCGGCTTCCTGCAATTCGCCCTGGTCGTCGACCGGCAACGGCGCCTTGACGTAGGCAATCGGAAAATCGATGACGACCGGGTCCGGGTCCTGTCCCGTGCCGATGCTGACGCCGTCGCCACTGCCACCGCAACCGCCTGCAAGAATGAGCGTTGCAAAGAACAGAGCCAGCGCTCCGTCCCGCGGGCTTCCATCCCGGTAATCATGCAACCGCTTGTACATCGTTCGTCCCCAAAGATCGAAGGCGCCTTCGCGCCGCCCAGTGGCGCAAATGATGCAAATTTCAAGCCAGCCGATCGGCCCTTATGTGAAGTCCAATGTTGGACGGCCGTCGAGACGCATACCGTTAACGCGATCACAAAGAAGCGCAATGGAAGGTTACTGATTCGATTTGCAATCGATCGTGAAACCCGGAATATTCGCGGTCGCCCGCCATTCAGCAAGACACGCGAATCGGGCACTGCAGGAGCCCGCCCAACCGGGCGACCCTGGCGTCGTTTCACCCGCGCAGTCACGACCCGGGCCCGGTGATTGTCGTTTTGGCGCAAATCCGTGTCGACTATCGACACGGTTGTCTCAATCGGGCGACAGGGGCGCGGCCGTTGTCGATCAGCAGCTTATGATTCAGGGTCGCTTTCGATGTGCCAAACGAACGACAAGCACTTGACATATCGCGAACTTCGCGTGCCCTGGGTGCTCAATGACAACGTCTTGAATTAATTATCCTTTCCAGTTCTTCCACCGAGCCGCGCAACGACTGGCACAGCACTTGCTTTGTGCCGGGGAGATTCGTTGTGCCTGTGCGCGACCGTTTCGTGGCTCCAATGAGACTGTGAGTACCTTCACGTCCGCCGCACGACTCTTCGGGCATAGTTTTTCCAGGGAACGCGGGTGGACATCGCATGAACGACAGGACATGGACGAACGGGAAGTGCGCACGGAAGGCAATACTTCTGGCGGCGCTCGGCTTGCTCTGCACAGGGATGCTGTCCGTGGCCCAGGCCGGGCCGCGTGAGCAGGCGAAGCGCATACACGATCGTCTCGCCGGCGTTCCGCCGACCGATTCCGTGCTCCAGCAGATGGAAACGGCGATCGCCAACGACGACCCGCAGGGCGCCGCCGACATCGCGATGCAGAACCCGAACTTCTACAACGTCACGCTGAAGAACTTCGCGGCGCCCTGGACCAATCGCGACCGCAGCGTGTTCGTGCCGCTGAACGATTACATCGCGACCGTCGTCGGCATGATCCGCGACGACGTGCCGTTCGATACCTTGCTGTCCGCGGACCTGCTCTACGTAGGCAGCCCGGGCCTCGGCTTACCGCCGTATTCGAATTCCAACAACGATCACTACGTGCAGATGGAGACGGAGGGCCGGGACATGATGACCGGCCTCGTCGCCACCACGCAGTCGTCGCTCACGGGCCTGCCGCCGAACGCAACTGCCGGCATCATGACGACGCGCGCGGCGGCGGAAGCATTCTTCATCGCCGGCACGAACCGGGCGATGTTTCGTTTCACCCTGCTCAATCACATGTGCAACGACATGGAGCAGGTCCTGGACCTGAAACGGACGCCGGATCGCATCCGGCAGGACGTCAGCCGCAGCCCCGGTGGCGACAGCCGGCTGTTCCTGAACAACTGCATCGGTTGCCACAGTGGTATGGACCCGATGGCGCAGGCTTTTGCCTACTACAACTTCAACGCAGCGACCGGCAGCATCGAATACACGCCGGGTGTGGTGCAGCCCAAGTACTTCAACAACGAAGCCAATTTCCCGTTCGGCTACCGGACGCCGGACGATCACTGGGACAACTACTGGCGTGAAGGACAAAACCGCTTTCTCGGCTGGGACCAGAGCCTGCCCGGCAGCGGCAATGGCGCCAAGTCCCTGGGCGAGGAACTGGCCGCGAGCGACACGTTCGCCAGTTGCCAGGTCAAGAAGGTGTTCCGGGCCGTCTGCCTGAGGGCGCCTGAAGACGACGCCGATCGTACCCGGATTGCGCAGATGACTTCGATGTTTCAGACCAATTACAGCATGAAGCAGACTTTCGCGGAAGCGGCAGTCTACTGCATGGGCCAGTAGAGGTACCGGCCATGAACAGGACAAAAGTTATTGTGATGGCACGCGTCGGAC
>JBOHZD010000041.1:0-1518 GCA_050738315.1 Woeseiaceae bacterium | reverse complement strand
GACCTGGCGCTGACGGAATCGAGCCCGCCGGTGGACCTCGGCGCGGCCGCAGGCAACCTGAGCCTCGGTATCGATCTGCCCGCCAAGCGCTGGATCCTCGGCACGAGCGGTCCGCGCCTCGGACCCGCCGTGATGTACTGGTCGGAACTCGCGGCCATGATCCTGTTCGCGTTCATTCTCGGCCGGATCGAACTGACGCCGCTCCGCCCCCGGCACTGGCTGTTGCTGGGCCTCGGTTTCAGCACGTTTTCGTGGCCGGTGCTGGGACTCGTGGCGATCTGGCTGCTGGCCGCCGGCGCACGCCGGCGTTGGCAAATAGCCGATGCCCGCTGGTGGCAATTCGACCTGATCCAGATCGTGTTCGCGGCGCTCACGGTCGTCGCACTGCTTGCCATTGTCGTGTCGGTACCCGGAGGACTGCTCGGTACACCCGACATGCACATCGTCGGCAATGGCTCCTACGGCAACCATCTTCGCTGGTTCGCGGACCAGAGTGACTCCCTGTTGCCTGGAGCATCGGCACTCTCGCTGCCGCTCTGGATGTACAAGGCACTTATTCTCGCCTGGGCATTGTGGTTGTCGTTTGCCCTGTTGCGCTGGTTGCCGTGGGTCTGGCAGTGCTTCGTCAGCGAGGGTTTGTGGCGCAGCCGCAAAGTCGAATCGTCCGGCAACCCGAGCGGCATGTTCACGACTTGACCCTGCCGCCGCGCGCGACGTTCAATGCAACTCTGATGGGAGATAAGGACACCGTGACCTGTTTGCGAATCTGGCGGGCCTGCCTCGCGGCAATCCTGTTCTTCAGCGGTGCCGCGAGCGCTGCCGAAGCCATCACGAGCGCCGGTGCACCGGCGGAACTCGCCATTCGCATGATCAGCGCGACCAGCCTGCGCGTCACACTGAAACCGTTGACCTTCGAACCGGCGTTTCCGGACACGCCGACGCTCATGGAGCGCGACTGGCCGGAACCCGCCATTCGCCTGCGGGAAGTCGACGGCGTGCTCAACTATCGGCTCGGGTCGCTCTTTGTGATCATTCGCGACAATCCGCTGATGATCGACGTCAGCACCCGGGATGGAAGGGTCGTGCAGAACGTCATCTTCACCGACGACGGGCACGTCTCGTTCCGCCTCGACGATCGGCCGGTACTCGGTCTCGGCGAAGGCGGTCCGGCCATGGGCGACGAGTGGCGCGAGGAACCACTGGAATTCGACCGCCGCGGCCGACTGCATGAGATGGCTCCTCTGTGGCATAACAAAGCCTACGGTTCGCGCAATCCGGTGCCCATGGTCATTGGCACCTCGGGTTGGGCGTTGTTCGTCAATTCGCCCTGGGTGCAGGTGGATCTGCGCGACAGCCGGCGCGGTGCTTTCATCCCCTGGCAGCCGCCGACGGGCGCCGCAGCCAATGAGCAAGCGCTGCAGGGGCGCCCGCCGCCGCAAAGCCGGGTCGACGGCCTGTTCGATTTTTTCATTTTCGATGCCGCCGTGCCCGCGGCGTTCATGGAAGACGTCACGCGCC
>JBOHZD010000040.1:0-14737 GCA_050738315.1 Woeseiaceae bacterium | reverse complement strand
GATTTTGCACCGCCGGCACCTCTTACAGCCAGAGAGCTGTCCCGTAAATCGCCGCGGAGAATTGCCCATGACGCCTGTCTCATCCAATCGACTCGGTCCGTCCGCCCTACTCGCTCTTGCATCGATCGGCGTTGATCCCGTTACGGCACAAGAGCGCGAGTTCGACGTCGGCGTACGCGGCGTGCTCCTCATCGGCGACGGCGAGCCGTCCAACGACATGATGGGTTTCGGGCTCGTCGGACGTTGGCAGTTCCGGGATGCGTGGCACGTCGGCGTTGGCTACGACTCGGTGACTTTCGACTACGAGACGCCCAATCGCGTACTCGGCATCGACTCGACGGAAACCATCGATCCGAGTAACGAGTTTTCGCGTATGAGCCTTTTTGTTGAACGGCGTTACGAACGTTCGGCCAGTCCCTGGAGCTGGTTCTGGACCGCAGGAGTCGGGTTCGCATCGATCGATGTCGGCACGAATGCGGTGGGCACCACCCCGGGCGGCGGCGGTTTCAACATCGAGACCACGGCGGACGATGAAGTGCACTTCATCGCCGGTGGCGGCCTGCGCAGGTCCTTCGGCGAGCACTGGACTCTCGAGACCACCCTGACGATCCAGCATCACACCACCGATTACCAACTCGTCGATCACGTCTCCGGAACCACGGGATCGATCGGCTCGCAGTCGCCCTACGGCCTGACGCTCGGCGTGAGCTACGAATTCTGAAAGCGGCTGTGCATCCCGGCGCATAGTCATTGCTCGTACAGCCAGCCGTGGGCGCTCTGGACCACGCCGTAATTCCGCACTTCAGGGGCCATCAAAATGTCGTATTGCCGTCCGTGTAATGATTTATCATGGCGGCCAGGGTTGCACTTCAGACGGCCCAAGCCTTGTCGACCAATTACAAATACAAGGCCTTTATCAGCTACAGCCATGACGACGAAATTTGGGCTGCCTGGCTGCACAAGGCGCTTGAGACATTCCGGGTGCCAAAACATCTCGTCGGCGAAACGACGGGTATGGGGCCAGTGCCGCCGCGTATTGCCCCTATTTTTCGCGATCGCGACGAACTCTCGACAGCAACGAGTCTCGGCAACGTCCTTACACAGGCGCTTACGGATTCCGCCTGTCAAATCGTTATCTGTTCGCGGCACGCGGCGCGTTCGCGCTGGACCAACGAAGAGATTCTGACATTCAAACGCCTTGGGCGCTCGGATCGAATCTTTTGCCTGATTGTCGACGGCGAGCCCGGCGCTTCCGAAAATCCGGAAACCGCCGACATGGAATGTTTCCCGCCTGCATTGACCTTCGAGATCGGCGAGGGTGGCCAACTCACCGATCGGCGTTCTGAGCCGATCGCAGCCGACGCGCGCAAAGGCAAAGACAACAAACAGAACGCCAAATTGAAACTGATCGCGGGCATGCTCGGTATCGGGTTCGATGCGCTGAAGCAACGTGAACAGCAACGGCAACAACGACGCCTGGTTGCCGTGACCGCGGCTGCAATCGCCGGTATGGCGATCATGTCCGGGCTCGCCGCAACCGCCTGGTTCGCCCGCATCGAGGCGGACAAACAGCGCAATGTGGCGCAGGTCGAGGCGGAAACCGCCCGGCAGACCACGCGGTTCATGGTCGACCTTTTCAAGGTATCTGATCCAAGCGAAGCTCGCGGCAACACCATCACTGCGAGAGAGATTCTCGACAAGGGTGCCGCACGTATCGACGACGAACTCGTCGATCAGCCCGCAATCCAGGCAACCCTGATGGACACGATGGGCACGGTGTATACGAGTCTCGCGCTTTACGACGACGCTGTGCCGCTGGTCGAAAAGGCACTACGGAAACGGAGGGCGATTTTCGGAGACGAACAACCGGAGGTCGCGCAAAGCCTCAATCACCTTGGCGAAGTCTTGACGCTTAGCGCAAATTACGAAGAGGCGGGCAATTATCTGCGCGAGTCGCTGACCATTCGTCGCAGGCTCTTCGGTGATTCGAGCCTCGAGGTTGCGGAAACAGCCACCGATCTCGCCGACCTGTTATCCCGGCAGGGAAATTTCGAAGCCGCGCAACCACTGATTGTCGAATCGCTGGCTGTCCGGCGGTCGATACACGGCGATGCGCATCCCGAGATCGCGGAAAGTCTCGAAGATCTGGGACTCAACCATTATGAGCAAGGCGAGTACGAGCCCGCCGTGCGGTATCTGCGCGACGCGGTTCTGATGCAGCGCCAGATTGACGGCGACGCGAATCCAGCGCTCGCCGAGGCAATCAGCAATCTCGCCTGGGCGGTCCTCGACGTCGGCGAACTGCCCGAAGCAGAGGCGCTGCTGCGCGAGTCACTGGAAATGAAGCAGCGGATATTCGGCGATGCACATACCGAACTCGCAATCGGCCTGAATAATGTCGCTTACGTCCTCGAGTTGCGCGGCGACCTGCCGGCAGCGGAACTGGCTTACCGCGAGGCACTCGCGATGAGTACGAAACTGCTCGGTGCCGAACATCCCGAGAATGCGGCGATCATGAACAACATCGCGTTCGTTCTGTATGCAAAGGGCGATACCCCGGCGGCGATCGACGAGCTGCGACAGGCGCTGCAGATGCGCCGCAGGGTGCTGGGCCCGGAACATCCCGCCGTCGCGGAGAGTGCGACGAGTCTGGCATTCTGGCTTATTCAGGAAGAACGGTTCGCAGAAGCCGGTCAATTGATCGACGAGAGCCTCGCTATTCGCAGGAAGGTACTCGGGGCTGAACACGCGCAAACGGCGGGTACCATGACCGTGCAGGCAAGTCTGCTGGTCGCGTCGAAACGCTACACCGAGGCACTCGAGATCGCTCGGGGGGCGCAGCAGATATTGAAACTGACTCTACCCGACGATCACTGGCGAGTTGCCGCCGCCAAAAACGTCGAAGGTTCGGCGCTTGCAGGACTCGGTGAATACGAGCAAGCCGAGCAGTTGTTGCTCACAAGCCTTACTGGTCTCGAGCAGGCGCCGATACCCCGCCTGGCCGAAAATGGCCGAATTAGCCTGGCCAGGTTTTATTCCGCGCTGGGTAGACCCGAGGAGGCAATGAAGTACCAGGCAATGAAATAAGCAGTTGCAATCAGCGGACATCGCTGGAATCGACAATTAACAAAAAGAACGCCAAAACAAAATAACGAGGGAATGGCGATGCTGTTACCGAAAAGATCTGAACGGGTGGGTTTACTGACGCTGATCGTCCTCGTGCTCGACACAAACGCGTCGAGCCAGGAACTGGTCATTCAAACGCTGGATAGGGTTCAGGTGCACAGCATCGACTCGGTGCTGGAAATGGAATTCAGCGATCCGAAGCGCGCGACAGACTTCACAAACACGGGTATTGCCGGGTCCGCTTTCAGAGCCTGCAAACTGACCGCGCTCGACGGCCTTTACTGTCTGGACGGCCAGTTCATTCGTAACTGGCCTGATACGGAAGACCCTTCCGACTTCAACACGGTCATCGATTGCGACGACCCGGGCCTGAATCTCGATGCAAGAACTACCGAACCCTGCACAGGGCTCACGGTCGATTCGAGCGGATCACTGTGGATTGCGGGAAAGAACAAACGCAGGACGCACAGCTTGATCAAGTCCGTGAAAAAATCCGGCACTGGATCGTGCCCGCCAGGCTTCGTTCCATTGACACAAAGCAACTATTGCGCCGACGAAGTCGCAACTGGCAGGCCGTTGCTCGTCGACATCAATTCCGTCGACAGCGAGGCGGCGGAAGAATTCCCGTTCGGTCAAGGTATCCTGGGGCTCGAGGAACGAAAGTCTGCGGTCTTCTTTCCGGAGGGCGGCATGCCGATTGTGATAGCGAGCGGCAAGTCGGCCTGGAATCTTGTGGGCAACGAACAGCTTCTGGACATCGCAATGGTGCAGGTCGCGAATGCCTCGGGCAGCATCCAAAGCCATGTCCTCGTCACGACGAGTATCGGCCGCGTTCTCGCAATCAATGCGGACGGCAGCGGGAGCGCCGTTGAAGTTTTCGATATTGCCGCGAATCGCGTTCCGACAAGTGTCCAATGCGACTTTACCGGAGCAGCCTACGGTATCCGCGCCAGCGCCAAATCGGGACTGGTGTACGTCACGGATCGGCAGTTTTGCGAAGTGGTCGCCTTGATGCCGATCACGAACGGTTCCGGGCAACTTTCGCACCTGGTGAATGCACAGGAGCCCATATTCAACGCCGGCGTTCCTGTGTGTCAGGACTCCTTGGACGATCCAACGGCCACGCCGCCGTGCCCGGCATCCGGGCAGGCCATGCAAAACCTGAGGCTGTCGACTTCCTCCGGTTCGGCAACGTATCCGCCGGAAGCTCCGACCGTAGCACCGGGCATCGGCATCGATCTGGACGATTGCGCGGGTAGTTGCACCCTGGTAGTCGGCAGTGACGGCAACGTCGCCGCATCCCTTTCCAATGTTTCTCTCGCAAGCCAGGAATCGGGAATGACCCTGTTCCAGATCAAAAACATTCCGGATTGCCGGTACGTTCCGCAGGTTTGCAGGAATTTACTGGGTGTGCAGGACCTCGTTGCCGCGGGCGTCATATTGGACCTCGACTCGCTCAGTCCGGGCAATCCGGCAGCGCAACTCCTCAATCTGACCAAGCTGTTACCGACCGAGATCACCGATCTGTTCGCCGCCGCCGGCGGGCTCCCCGACATGCTGATGTCGCGGCAATATCGTGGTCAGAGGAACAACGATTTTACCTTCGAGGCATTCTTTGGCGTGACCGAAGACGGCGTGATATTTCGCGACACATTCAACGGCGAATTCGATGTCGACGCGCTGTCCGGCACGGAGCTCGGCTGCGAGTTGAACCTTCCAGCCGATTCACCGTTATATACCATCAACGAAGGCCAGCCGAACGAGGAAACGGGGACGCTGAACTGGGACATTGTCACGACGGTGTCGGAAAATTTTGTTACGTTCACCGACCCTGACCTCCTGCCACTTTCGCCGCAACACGTCGACACTCTGAGCAACAACGACTGTGGCAGCAGCCGAACGATCGGCAGCAGGTGGTCGCTGAAACCTTACAATCTGGAAGTGACGCCCTGCACCTGGAACGGAGATCCGCTCGATGTCTGGGTGACTGATGGCAATTGCCCGGTGGGTGCTCCCGAAACACCGGACGACGCTGTGCTCGCCAAACTGCTGCTCTCGCTCTATGACGATCTGGGCGCCGCATTGAATCAAGTGGCCTGTGTGGATGTCGACAGCGCCGGCGGCCCGCCTTTATCGGGCTCGAACTGTGCAACGCTGAATGCCCAGTGGCTCAATGGCAAAGACAAACTCGATAAGTGCTGGAGTGCAACTCAAGAGCCGAAACAAAGCTCCGGCGATCAGAACTGCCAGGCGTTCGTCAGCCAATTGACCGGATTCCGCAATACACTCGCCGGCGTCTCCGCATTCGGACCGGACCCGGCCAACCGCAGAGGAGAGCTGCGTGCGCGAGTGGAGGTGATATTTCATCTCTATGAAGAACGTTTCACTCCGTCAATTCCGGCGGCTGGATTTGTCGAGCCTTGAGTCCGGGCTGTTGTGGAGTTGATCCCTCCCGGGATACAGAGGCGTGATCCGGATCGCGACCACCGTGTAGCATAGGCTGCATCGTTAGCGGGAGCGATCGATGCGAGAACGAATTCAGGACCTCGAACGGGGCGCTCGTCGCCTCGATCCGGGCACGGCGCAGCGCACAGAGTGGCGCGCTGCGGCGAACGCCTATACCGAACGTTTTCTCCAGGGTCTCGGTGAGTTGCCCGCGTATCAGCCGGGCTTCGGCGACCCGGCCGGCGAGTTGGCGGAACCCTTTGAAGAAGAACCTGCAGACATCGAACACGTGCTGGCTGTTCTTGAACGGGAAGTCGATACGCCGGGTATCAATCCCGCCTCACCCGGTGCCTTTGGTTACATTCCGGGCGGCGGGCTTTATCCCGCCGCGCTGGGCGACTTTCTAGCCGACGTCACCAATCGCTATTCGGGTGTCTTCTTCGCCGCGCCGGGCGCCGTGCGTCTGGAGATGCAGCTCGTCGCGTGGCTCGCGGAACTGGTCGGTTATCCGGCCAGGGCCGCGGGGGGCGATCTGACCTCGGGTGGCAGCATTGCCAACCTGAGTGCCATCGTTGCCGCGCGCGACGCCTGTGACGTCCGTACAGCCGATGTGCCGCGCCGCGTTGTGTACTTCAGTGGCCAAGCTCATCACTCTTTGGCGAAAGCGTTGCGGATTGCCGGACTTGCGGAATGCGTCCACCGCATCGTCCCGGTCGACAATCGCTGGCGCATGGATGCCGATGCGCTGTCGGCGCAGATCGAAGCGGACCGGCATGCGGGACTCATTCCGTGGTTCGTCGTCGCGACCGCCGGTACCACGGACGTCGGCGCCGTCGACCCGCTCGGGACGATCGCACAGATTGCCGACACAGAGAGCCTGTGGCTGCATGTCGATGCAGCCTACGGCGGCGCGTTTCTGCTCTGCGAACCGGGCCGGCAGATGCTCACCGGCATCGAGCGCTCGGACTCGGCAGTGATCGATCCGCACAAGGGTCTGTTCCTGCCGTTCGGCAGCGGCGCGCTGGTCGTGCGCGATCGCGAACGGCTGGCTGCCGCGAACCGCTATCACGCCAATTACATGCAGGACGCTAATCGGCCCGGCGTCGAGCTGTCGCCGGCCGACCTGTCCCCCGAGCTGAGCCGGCCGTTCCGGGGCTTGAGGCTGTGGCTGCCCCTGAAACTGTTCGGTCTCGCGCCGTTTCGGGCTGCACTGGAAGAAAAGCTGCTGCTTGCCCGTTATTTCCACTCGCGCCTGGCCGAGCTGCCACGCTGGGCAGTGGGCCCCACGCCCGATCTTTCCGTCGTGACCTATCGCTACCTGCCCGAACGGGGCGATGCCGACGCCTTCAACCGCCGCCTTGCCACGGCCGTGCTGGACGATGGGCGGGTTTTCATCTCCTCCACGCAACTCGATGGACACTTTACGTTGCGCCTCGCGGTGCTGAACTTTCGGACCCACCTGGCGCAGGTCGAGCTGGCGCTGGAGCTGCTCACGTTCCACGCGCGGCGGCTCGCAAATGATTGAACAGACATAAAAGACATCGATCTCGATTTCACCAAGCCGAAACGACTGCGGACTCGTTGCACAAAACAATATCCCGTTGCATTTTCACAACCGATGCAGCTCGCGAACAGAGATCAGCGAATTTCGTCTCGGGCGGAGGTAATGAGAACACACGTGCAGCCGGTCTCGCTCCAGACAAGATCATCGGCGCTGCCGGCCTCCCGCCGGTTGCAATCTCCGGGATAGAGTTTCTTGTCGTCGATCACCAGCTCGCCGTGAAGCAGATGCAACCCTTCGACTCCCGCATGGCGGTGAGGCGGATAGGCGACTCCCGGCGCGAGCCGTACCAGCATGCTGACGCGGTCTTTCTCCGTATCGGTTGCGAGCAGTTTGCAGGAGATGCCAGGCGCCACTTCCTCCCATTCCGGTTCCGCCCATCGCGGAAGCGTCGGCAACACCGGTTCCCCGCCCGTCTCCGCCGCGATGCGCTGCGCGAGGCGCCCCCATAGCGACGCCGATGAACGCAGCACGTCGATCGGCCAGGACACGAAGGAGTCGACGATCGGGCGCAGCGTCTCCATCTCCTGCCGGCAGTCCGGACACGCGGAGATATGCGCTTCCAGGACGGGCAGTTCACTTGGCGATACGTCAAATCCGAAAAGTATGCGACCTCGATTGCCTGTCGCTCGTTCGGTGCGAGGGCCGTCAAGGCATCTCGCAAGAGCCGGCCCTGCTCCTCGAAGACAAAGTCCTCGTGGGGCCCATGCGGAGCAGTCGCCGGAAGTGGGTCGTCGGCAAGAGGGTTGACGCGCTTTTTCCGCTGTTCGAACCGCAACCGGGCCGGCGCTCCCGGGGATCCCGGTGTCAGGTTATCTGCGTGATTCGGAACGAGCAGTCGCCATGCAGGCATCATCAGGTCGTAATCTCCGTTCATGTGACGCACACGCCAGGTGCCGTTCCAGTCAATAAAACGACAAACAGGCGCTTCCGGATTTGTGTCTAAGGAAAATAACCGGGGACGAACGGCGGATCTCGGGCCGCCATAGCGCAAATCGTGAGCGGAGCAGCCGCTTCTATCGTGCGCTTCCCGGTGCCGGAGGCAACCCGGCCAGCAGCCGAGTCAGTGCGGAATGCTCCACCGGCTTGACAATATGCTCGTCGAATCCGGCTTCCCGCGACCTGGCGCGATCTTCCTCCTGGCCCCAGCCGGTGAGCGCCACCAGCACAATGCTTTTACCCCAGGGTTGCTTCCGTATTCGCCGGGCCACTTCGTAGCCGTTGAGCTTCGGCATGCCGATGTCGAGCAGCATCACGTTGGGGCGGAATGCCGCCGCTGTTTCCATCGCCTCGAGCCCGTCGTGAGCCGTACGCGTCTCGTGACCGGAGTGTCTGAGCAGCAATGCCAGTGACTCGGCCGAGTCCAGGTTGTCGTCGACAACGAGAATTCTGCGGGGATCAACTAGCGACGGTTCGCCGAGACGCTGCTCGGAAGACGGTCTTGCCGTGTCCTTCGCCACTGGCAGCCGCAGGACAAACTCGCTCCCCCGGCCGACGCCGTCGCTGTGCACCGCCACTGTGCCGCCATGCATCTCCACCAGGTTCTTCACCAACGTCAGGCCGATGCCCAATCCGCCACGGGAACGCTCCTGCGTTGTATCCACCTGCCCGAACATCTCGAAAATATGCGCCAGCATCTCGTGCGGGATGCCGATGCCGGTGTCCCGCACCCGCACCACTGCTTCCTTCCCCTGGCGCTCGGCGCTCAACCGGATGCGACTGCCCTCCGGCGCGTACTTGGCGGCGTTGTTGAGCAAGTTGCCCACGGCCTGCGCCATTCGGGTCAGGTCGGCGTTCAACCAGACCGTACGCGACGGCAACGACACGGTCAGTTCCTGGCCTGATGCCTCGATGAGCGGACGGCTGGTCTCGACGGCGCTCCGGATGATGACGGCGAGGGCTACGCGCTCCCTGCGGAGTTCGAATTTGTTGCTGCTGATGCGGGACACATCCAGCAGGTCGTCCACCAGCCGGACCAGATGCGTCACCTGCCGTTCGATGGTCTCGCGCGCCTGCTCGGCGACCTCGCCATCAGTACCCGCCAGCCGCATGATTTGCACGGAGTTGAGGATCGGCGCCAGGGGATTCCGCAGTTCGTGCGCCAGCGTCGCCAGAAATTCGTCTTTGCGCCGGTCGGCCTCCAAAAGGAGTTTCTCGCTCTCCCGCAAGGAGTTCCTGGCTTCGATCGCGTCTTCCATCACGTTGAGCGCCGCTCGGCGAGCATCCCGCGCCTCGCCGACATACGCGGCGAGTTCAGCATTCCTCCTGCGCAAGAGGTCCTCGTTCTCGCGCTCGGCCACACACTCTTCCGAGGGTTCGTCATGACGCTGCTTTTCCCTGCGCAGCGCGTCCAACTCATCCATCAGGGTGGACCGATCGCCTAGGCATTGTTCGCGTCCGTTTCCTTCTCGAACTGTAGCGGATGGCGCGGGGCCTCACCCAGCCGCTCACGGAGCGCGTTGATTTCCTTCTTGAGATCGATCATGCGCAGTTCGCGTCCCACTGCCACCCGGTTGAATCGGGCCAGTTCGTCGGTACTCCGGCGGAGCTGATCCTCGGCGAGCTTGCGCTCGGTGATATCCGTGACCACGGCGGCGAGGTAGCGAACGCGGCCCTGCTCGTCTCGAATGGCGGCAACGTCATTATGGACCCACACCCGCGAACCGTCGGGTCGCAGGTAGCGCTTTTCGATCACGTAGTTCGGGCCGTTCTCCTCGACCAGCGCGCGTAGTTTGCCGATGTTGCCCGGCAGATCGTCCGGGTGAGTAATGTCCTGCATCTTGAGGTCCAGCAGTTCCTCCCGCGAGCGATCCACGATCTGGCAGTAGCGGTCGTTCACGAGCGTGAATCGCCCGGTGAGATCAATCTGCGCGATGCCGCAGGTCGTCTGATCGAAGATGCCGGCGAATTGAAGCTCGCGCTCGCGCAACGCTCCCTCGACCCGTTTGCGCTCGGCGATTTCCCGCTGCGCGTCGTTGAACAGCCGTGCGTTGTCGATGGCGATCGCCGCATGCGTGGCGATGCCCTGGACGACACGCTCGGATCGCTCGGTGAACACGTCGGTTTCGGGATGCCCGAAAAAAAGCCCGCCCAGCACCTCTCCCGAAGACGCGACGACCGGAACCGCGAGATAGCTCCGGACCGGCAAGTGCCCGGGCGGCATGCCTTTGTGCGGCGGATTCTTTCCATAGCGCGGATCGGCCAGAACGTCTCCGATACGCACGCTCCCTTCACCGCGGAACGTCGCCGCAAATATCGGCGTGTTGCGCGGAAGGCCGAACTTCTCGAAGGCTTCGCGCGGTGCGCCGCTCAATGTGTACAGCACATACGATTCGCACTTTTCGTCAGTGACGTTGTAGAAGAAGGCGCCGAACTTCGCGCCGGTAAGTTCGGTGGCTGCATCGGTCGCCTTTTGCACCACGGCTTCCAGATCGAGATCGGACACGGCACGGGCAACTTCGTTGAGCGTCTCGGCTTCGCTGCGCGCCTCGCGTTCCCGGGCCAGCAGGCAGGTACGCTCCGCTTCTATCTGCTTGTGCTCCGTAATGTCCACCAACATGTTGATGCCGCCGACGATCCTGCCATGCGCATCGCGGAGCGGCGTCGGATAGGGCTCGAACCAGATGCGCGTGCCGTCCGGGCGTTCGGCAATCGTATGCTCGCCGCGCACCGCACGGCCTTCCTTCAGCGCGACGGCCATCGGGCATTCATCGTGCGACATCGGGGTGCCGTCCGGATAGAACAGCTTCAGGGTGACGCACCATTGGTCGCTGCCCAATTCCGGTGTGCGGCCGCTGAACGCCACGCAGGCGCGATTGAAGTGCGTCAGCCGGCCCTCAGCGTCAGTGGTGTAGATCGCCGCGGGAAGCAGGTCGATCATCTCGCGGAAGATGCTCTCGCGTTCGACGCCACCTGCCGCGGCCTGCGCATGCGCGATGAGATCAGCGGCCTGTCGAGCATCAGATGTGACCGGCATATGGGCCTCCTCGGAAACACGTTCCGGGCGCGGCTGCGAGTCGTCGATGGCGCAGCGCCATCAACGACGATACACGATAAATCGCCGTCACAATACCTGCTGGGTCATTCCGGCTATCGCGCCCCGACCGGTTGCGGCTATTGCGTTGAGCAGTTGCTGTCGTACCGGACTCGATAGATATGCGTCTGCTGCTCCTCCGCATCGCGCCCGCTGAAGAAAAGCACGCCCGGATGCCGCTCCGATACCGACGGACCCAGCGCCCAGCCGCCGCCCAGGTTGACATTCGGGCCGGCGGATACCGGCTCGGTGTATCCGGCATCCGAGCGGCAACTGTAAACCAGCTCGCTGCCGTTCATCGGCTCGCCGCTGCGCGTGAAAACGAGCACGTTGTCGCCGAGGAATACCGCGTCGTAGTCGTTCGCATCCGAATTCACCGGCGCGCCGAGATTCTGCGGCGCGTTCCAGCCCCTGGCATTCCGTTCCGCAACATAAAGGTCCTGCGCTCCGAAGCCGCCATGACCATCGGAACTGAACAGCAGACGTCCATCGGGCAGCGGCGTCGGTGCCCATTCGTTGCCGGGCGTGTTCACGGGTGGATCGACCTTGAACGGCTCGCCCCAAACACCGTCCTGCAGCGGCACGAACCAGATGTCGTCGCCGCCCTCGCCCCCGGGCCGGTTGGAAAAGTAATAGACGCCTGAGCCGTC
Source organism: Woeseiaceae bacterium (assembly GCA_050738315.1). Taxonomy (GTDB): domain Bacteria; phylum Pseudomonadota; class Gammaproteobacteria; order Steroidobacterales; family Woeseiaceae; genus IDS-8. Next base: position 2,922 of record JBOHZD010000040.1, on the reverse strand, counting down.
CGGCGTGAAGGCGGGATCGAAATCGTTCCATTGCGTATTGAACGGAACGTCTTCGGGCTCACCCCAGCCTGCAGCAGATTTTTCGCGTTGCCGGATCTCCAGTCCCCCGTCCTCCGGCGCGCGAACTTCTCCCCACAGTTCGCGACTGCCGTCCGGACTGACCGCCAGGCGGATCGTACTGCCCGAACCTGCAAGCACGGATTCCGGTGAAGACAAGTGCAAGGCAGCCGAGCTGTCGGCGGTTAAGTCCGCTTCGCCGGCGAGCAGTGTGCACGGCATGAGCGCAAGAACGAACCCCGTGCCTGTTTTGCGAGAAATTTTGTGTTTCATTGGTCGGCTTTGTCGTTGCTGGAACCGCTACAGCTGACCCGGTTCGTCCGGCCAAGTTCCGGTGGGGCTCCCGCCGAGTGTCATGGGTCGTTGACCGGTCGCCCGGATGGCGGGCGACCCGACCTACAAGAGGCAAAACATCGCCGCGCCGCGCTAGTCGGTGAGGTCCGGCTCGACGAAACACCATTTCAGGTTCGGGACTTCGTCCTTCAACCTGCGTTCGAGGCGATTGATCGCTCCGACGGCGGTGTCGACATCGATGCCCGAGCGAAGCTTGATTTTTGCAGCGAGCATCGTGTCCGGTCCGAATTGCATCGTAATCGTGTTGAAAATGTGTTCGATTTCCGGCTGTTCTTCGATCACCCTGTCGATTGCTTCCTGGATCTCGGGATCTGCAGACTGGCCGACGAGCAACGTGCGCACGCGCATGGAGAGAAGAACGGAAATCGTGACCAGTACGACACCGATGCACGCCGAGCCGATTGCGTCGAACATTGTATTACCGGTTACAAACGCCAGCGACACGAACACAAAAGCCAGCACGAGCCCAATCAGTGCCGCAATGTCCTCGCCCAGTACGACGATGAGTTCGGAGCTGCGCGTGTACTTCAGCCATTCCCCGAACGGACGCTGGCCCCGGACGTTCGAGATTTCCCGCAGGCAGCCATAGAGCGAAAAGGATTCGAGGACGATCGCGGCCCCGAGCACGAGTAAAGCCACCCAGATCTGTGTGAGCGGTTCCGGGTGCATGTATTTATGGATTCCTTCATAAATCGAAAACAGCCCGCCTACGCTGAATAGCAGCATCGCGACGATGAAGCTCCAGAAGTAGCTGAGTTTGCCGTAGCCCAGCGGGTGCTCCTCATCGGGCGGCCTGACAGAGCCGCGCAGGCCGAGGTACAGCAATACCTGGTTGCCGGCATCGGCGCAGGAATGGATCGCTTCGGCGAGCATGCTTCCGGACCCGGTGAGCCACGCAGCCCAGGACTTTGCAATGGCAATGCCCGTGTTGGCGAGAAACGCGTACAGTATCGCGCGTGCCGTCGAGCTGTGTGTTGACGAAGACATGAATATCCCTATGTGGCCGGTGGATTCTGCTCAGGTTTACTGAATTTCCTGTATTTTGAGGGATCAATTGTACGCAAAGGAGAGACAGCCGATGCAGAATCGGTCCCCGGCCGTCGCAATCATGGCGGTTGTCGCAACCTGGTTTGCGGCCGGGACTGCGTGCAGCCCGAATGAACGCGTGGCGGACGAACCGTTCCCGGTCGCGGAGGAATTGATGGCTGCCGATCGCGCTTTCGCCCGGGCTTCGGCAGAGCGCGGCGCCGAGGCCTGGACAGAAGTCTTTGCCGCACGCGGGCTGATGTACGGCAGCGGCGAAAGCCCGGCGATTGGGCCGCTTGAAGCCGGAAGAAGTGTCTCCGGGGTGGTCGATCGGCTCCGCTGGGAGCCGACCTCGTCCGGCATGTTGTGGCCCGGCACGCTCGGTTACACGGTCGGGCGCTGGTGGCTGGCGCCGGGCACAGGGGATCCGGGTGCGGACGGCCCCCGTTACCTGACGGTGTGGCAGCGCGTGGGCGACGAATGGAAGGTGGCACTCGACCTGTCGTTGCCCGCGCCCGGCGATACCGGCGCTGCTCACGATTTCGACTTCTGGCTGGGCGACTGGACGCTCGCGCAACGGATCTGGTCCGGTGACGGCAACCAGTTCGAGCCGTACGCCGCGCGGAACCAGGTGCGTGCCGTCGAGGGTGACGGCGCGCTGATCGAAACCTTCGAGGGCGAGGTCCGGTTTTTCTGGCTGGGGATGCCGAAACCCCAACAGATGCGCGGGGCCAGCATTCGTGTCTACAACCCCGACTCGAGGCAATGGCGCATTTTCTGGATCGACACCCTCGATCCCAAGTTCGGCGCGCCTTTCAGCGGCGACTTCAGCGGCGTCGCCGGCGAGTTCGTCCAGAGCGACCGGCCCGCCGGGATTCCGCCCAGTCGCATCCGGTTTGAACCGCATACCGAAGGGACGGTGGACTGGGAACTGGCCATCCGCACGCCGGATGGCAAGGATTGGCAACGTCTGTGGACCATCGAATTTCGCCGAGGCGACGAAATCTGAGCGGGTTCTGAGGAGGATTTCGAGATGAAATTATTTAGAAGAGCTGGCTTGCTCATCGTCTGTCATGCGTTGTTGCCATCCTGCGGAATGCCGCGTGTCACCAATGCGCCGCCTGAGGTCGTCGAGGCCTGTGAGCTTGAAACTGCCCTGTTGACGGAAAGGGACTCGGCGTCCGCCCGCGATGACACACTGCGACGCACCGGCGCGGAGCCCGGCCGGGACACCATCGACGAAGCCAGGATCGCAAAATCAGAGGTGGACGCCGGAGGAATCGCCGATTGGCCGGATGACGTGCTGTTGTATCGTTGCCTTGCCGGGCGAGGTATCAAACTCACCGCAGAGCAGACCAGCGTCCTGGCGGAATGGGAACAAAAGCCGCGCCGCAACAAGGAACCGTAATCGCGGCACGGTGACCCTGGACCCCGGTCGATTCCCGAAGGTCCCTGCAATTTCTGCTCCGGTGACCGGACGATAGC
>JBOHZD010000039.1:0-1693 GCA_050738315.1 Woeseiaceae bacterium | reverse complement strand
CGGGCCTTGGCGCACCGGCAAAAAACCACGGTCAATACAACGCTCGCTCTCTCGATGAATCCCCAATATCGCACTAGACTTGCAGGGGAAGGAACCGTTCGGGAGACGAGCGATGGCCCGGTACGACAGCATTCTGGACACAATCGGCAACACGCCGCTGGTCAGGCTGAAGAAGCTCGCGCCGCCGGACGTGAACGTCTGGGTCAAGGTCGAAGCGTTCAATCCGATGGGATCGGTCAAGGATCGCATGGCGCGTTCGATCATCGAGGATGCGGAAGGAACCGGTGCGCTCGAGCCGGGCCAGACCGTGATCGAGGCGACGAGCGGCAACACGGGGATCGGGCTCGCGATGGTGTGCGCGCGGAAAGCTTATCCGCTGGTGGTCACGATGGCGGAGAACTTCAGTATCGAACGGCGCAAGATGCTGCGTTTCCTCGGCGCCAAGGTCGTGCTGACCCCGGCCGCGGAAAAAGGCACGGGCATGCTCAACAAGGCCATCGAGCTTGCAGAAAAGCACGGCTGGTTCCTGTGCCGCCAGTTCGAGAACGAGGCCAACGCGGCAGTGCACATGCGGACGACGGCACGGGAAATCCTGGCCGACTTCGGCGGCGAACGCCTGGATTATTTCGTGACGGGCTTCGGCACCGGCGGAACCTTGCTCGGCGTCTCCCGGGTACTGAAAAAGGAGAGTCCGGACACGGTGATCGTCGCGGCGGAGCCGGACAACGCGCAGGTGCTGGGGAGCGGTATCGCGCAACCGCGCGGGGTGGATGGCGCGCCGACCGGCAGTCACCCGAACTTTCGGCCGCACCTGATGCAGGGCTGGAGTCCCGATTTCATTTCCAGGCTGACCGAAGTAGCGGTCGCGACGGGCCTGGTCGATGAAATCGTGCCGGTCGGCGGTGACGATGCGATGCGCCTGTCGCGGGAACTCGCTCGCCGGGAGGGCATTTTCGTCGGCACCTCGAGCGGCGCCACGCTCGCGGCGGCGCTGCAGGTGGCGCGGCGAGCGCCCGCCGGCGCGAACATCGTCTGCATGCTGCCGGATACCGGCGAACGCTATCTGTCGACGCCGCTGTTCGAGGACATCGGCGAGGAGATGTCCGCTGACGAGATTGCGCTCTCACTTTCGACTCCGAATTATCGCTTCGATGCGCCGGCTGCCTGCGCTGTCGCGCCGGCTCCGAAGGAGCCCGCCGTACTCGATGCCGAAGCAGTGCAATTCGTTGAGGAAGTGATCGCCTCTGAACCGGTCGTCCTGTTCGCGTTGGAGTGGTGTGAATTCTGCTGGTCGGTGCGGAAGCTGTTCGGCAAACTGGGGCTCGGTTATCGCAGCGTCGACCTCGATTCCGTGCAGTACCAGGAGAACGATCGGGGCGGCAAGATCCGTGCTGTTCTCGCCGAGCGCATCGGTGCCGGCACGATTCCCCAGATTTTCATCGGCGGCGAGCACATCGGCGGCTGTACGGAACTGTTCGATGCCGTGCGTGACGGCTCGGTGCAGAAGCGGCTGCAGGAATGCGGCGTCACGTGGGATTCGAGTGTCGAAATCGATCCCTACTCACTGTTTCCGAACTGGCTGCAGCCGCGCAAATCGGCCTGAGCGTTCGAATTTGAGCAAGGAGATCGGAAAATCATGGCGTTTATAAAGACGATCGCCCCGGCGGATGCAAAGGACGAGGTGCGATCGATG
>JBOHZD010000038.1:0-30220 GCA_050738315.1 Woeseiaceae bacterium | reverse complement strand
CCGTCAGGGAGTGTGAACCCGTGTTGTCGGTGAATCAGCCGACGTCACCCCTGACGACCGGGGCGGATGCTGCATTGGGGAGGGCTTTTCAGGATCGTGCGAAACAGGGATGTTTCGCCCGAAGCCTACAGGGACGTATTCACGGCGTTCCTGAAAAGCCCTCCCCGAACAAGGCTCCGCTCTCCGAACAAGGCTCCGCTCACCAAAAAGACCCGCGCCAACCGTCAGCGGCAGTCCCGAACAATGCGTGTTAATCCAGCAACGAGTCGCCGTGGATGCCGTGGCTTTCCATCATGTCCTTCAGGTTGCGCAGCGCGTCGAGCTGGATTTGCCGCACGCGCTCGCGCGTGACGCCGATCTCACCGCCGATTTCCTCGAGCGTGAGCCGCCGCCCGCCGTGCAGTCCGAAGCGGCGTTCGACCACCGCACGTTGCTTGTCGCTCAGTTTTCGGAGCCAGCAATCAAGGATCGCATGGACCCGGTCCTGCTGCGCGCACTCCGGGGGTTCCGCATCCTGGCGCGCCGGCAAGAGCTCCAGCGGCCCGCGTTCTTCGTCGACGGAAGAACCGATCGTGATCCTTTCATGCAGCGCGATCAGGCGTTCGACATCGTCGGGATTGCGGTCCATGTAATCGGCAATATCGGCTATCGACGGCGTTCGGTCATGGGTCTGACGCAATGCGCGCGCGGCCCGCAGGCAGGCATTGATGTCCTTGATGACGTGGATCGGCAAGCGTACGGTGCGTGACTGGTTCATGATGGCGCGCTCAATCGTCTGCCGTATCCACCAGGTTGCGTAAGTGGAGAAACGAAAGCCGCGCTCCGGGTCGAACTTCTTGACTGCGTGTATGAGCCCCAGGTTGCCCTCTTCGATGAGGTCGAGCAGCGGCAAGCCGCGATTGATGTAACGGCGCGCGATTTTGACGACGAGGCGCAGATTACTTTCGATCATGCGTTGGCGCGCCGCTTCATCGCCCGCCCGGATCCGGCGCGCGCAGTGCACTTCTTCCGCCGCAGTCAGTAATTTTGACGCACCGATTTCGTTGAGGTAGAGGCGCGTCATGTCGATACTTGGAAAGCTGTGGGAAATCGCGCGCTCCGGCCCGTCGGCGGGCGCATCGTCAGACACCGTCGACGTTGCATCGAATGCCGGCCAGCGGGGGCTGTCGCGCAGGACTTCCGCCCCGTTCGCTCGCACTTTTTCGGACATACTTCCTGTGCCCACCTGCAACTCCTCGCCTTCTGCGTGAGATGTCGTCAGGTTCCGCTCATCGTTGACAATGGATCGCGGCTGCCTGGCGATCGGTTCCGGCAGCCGGGCTTCCGGGGCGGAGGGCGTGCAGTCGATTCATCTCGCAGGCAGGAACTGTCGCGGGTCAACCGGCTTGCCGTTCTGCCTGATTTCGAAATGCAGGCGCGGCTCACCTCCCGGCCCCTCACCCATCGTCGCGATACGCTGGCCCTTGCTGACGGCTTCGCCTTCTTGCACCAGCAACGACGCATTGTGCCCGTACGCACTGAGGTAAGTGTCGTTGTGCTTTATGATAATAAGCTGTCCGTAACCGATTAGTCCACTGCCCGAGTACACGACACGACCCGGTGCTGCAGTGCGCACCGACTGACCTCCTCTGCCGCCGATGAGGACGCCCGTGCCGGTTCCCGGCCGCTGACCGAATTCGACCACGACCCGGCCCGTTGTCGGCCATTCCCAGGATGGCGGCGGTTCTCCGGCAGGAATTTTCGGCAGCGGCGGAGCTTCGCTCGGTCGCTTGCTGCGGGTGTCGCCGGCCCCGGCGGACGCTTCACTGCGGCGGCTGCCGGCTGGCGGGTCGAGCCTGATGATCTGCCCGGGATAAATCAGGGAGCCGTCGCCGAGATCGTTCCAGCGCGCCAGATCGCGATAGTCCCGTCCATAGCGCCATGCGATCGTGAACAAGGTCTCTCCCGTTCGCACGATGTGGTAGTCGCGCGGCGCATGCGCCCACTCGGTCCCCCGGCTGCAAGCGGACGCGAGCAGTGCGACCGCGAACACCGCGACCGCGACCCGGACGGTCGACGCACGCGGACGGACTCTCGAAGGGACGCACTGGGCGTGAGTCATTCCTTCAATGCAACAAAAAGCGATGTTTATTTTCCATGCACCAGGGGTACAAAACTGACCGCCCCCAGGGAGGTCTGGACCCAATGATCGTCTTCCCGCGTCACCCGGGTCAGTTCCTGCCGGCCCGCGGAACCGACCGGAATGATCAGGTTGCCGTCGGGCGCCAGTTGCTCGAGCAACTTCTGTGGCAGTTCCGGCGCCGCCGCGGTGACGATAATGCCGTCGTAAGGACTGTACTTGCGCCAGCCTTCCCAGCCGTCGCCCTGCCGAAAATGCACATTGTAGAGGTCGAGACCGCGCAAGCGCTGTCGCGCCTTGCGCATGAGCGCCGGGATGCGCTCGACCGTGTAGACCTCCTTGACCAGCGGCGCGAGCACCGCGGTCTGGTAGCCACAGCCCGTGCCGATCTCGAGCACGCGCTCGCCGTGGAAATCCTGCAGCAGGGATTCCGTCATACGCGCGACCACGAAGGGCTGGCTGATGGTCTGCCCGAGCCCGAGCGGCAGCGCCGTATCCTCGTAAGCGCGGCTCGCCAGCGCCTCATCGACGAACAGGTGGCGTGGCACGTTGCGGATACGCTCCAGCACGTCGCGCGAGCGAATGCCCTGCGCCTGCAGCCGCCGGACCAGGCGCTCGCGTGTGCGCGCCGAGGTCATACCGATGCCGTCCATGCCCTCAATCACCTGGATGCCACCGCTGTAACCAATCGGCGATCCGCGGCACGGCTTCGTGCCGGGTCAGGTCCACTTTCAACGGCGTCACGGCGACGGCCCCGTTCTCGAGCGCCTCGAAGTCGGTGCCGGGTCCCGCGTCCTGGCCCGGACCGGCCGGCCCGATCCAGTAGATCGTGCGTCCATGCGGGTCCTTGGCCCGGACCAGCGGCTCGGAGCGATGCCGGAAGCCGAGCCGGGCTGCGCGCATGCCGGTCAACTCTTCGTACGGCCGATCCGGGACATTGACGTTCAGGATGACATCGCTCGGCAACGGATTCTTCTGCAGCCGTGCGATCAGCTCGCAGGCGATCCGTGCGGCGGTGTCGAAATGCCGGGCGTGATGCCCGACGAGCGACACGGCGATCGCCGGAAAGCCGAGAAAGCGCCCTTCCATCGCCGCGGCGACCGTACCGGAATAGATGACGTCATCGCCCAGGTTCGCCCCGTGATTGATGCCCGACACAACGATATCCGGTTCGAAATCGAGAAATCCCGACAGCGCCAGATGCACGCAATCGGACGGTGTGCCATTGACGAAATAATGGTTGTCACGCACCTTGTGGATTCGCAAGGGTGTGTGCAGCGTGAGCGAATTGCTTGCGCCGCTGTGATTGCGGTCCGGCGCTACGACGACGATGTCCGCCACTTTCGATAATGCATTTGCAAGTGCATTGATACCGGTCGCAAGGTATCCATCGTCGTTGCACACAAGAATTTTCAAGCGATTTCCTCGCTCCCACGCGGGGCGCTCACTATACTGAATGTTCGCATGCCGCCATAGCGCCGGTGCCCTATTCTCGCCCAAAGGAGATGACATGCCACGGAAGAGACCGCAGGACGCGGCCGGTGACCCGTTGGCGGACGAAGGAGACCTGTTTCGACGGACCTTCAGGGACGCGAAACCACTGAAGCTCGATGTCATCGAGCCGGTGCGGCCCCGGCGGCCGGCCCGAGCGCACTTTGCCCGCCGGGACGAACGACAGGTGCTGGCGGACAGTTTGCAGGCCGATATCGAAGTGACAGAAACCGGTGCGGGCGACGGCCTCAGGTACCAGCACCCATCCGTGAATCAGAAGACGATGCGGCGACTGGCGCGCGGCGGTTTCAGCGTCCAGGCCGAAACCGACCTGCACGGCCTCACCGTGGCGGAAGCAAAAACCCTGCTGCAGGACTTCATCGACGATTGCATAACCCGCGGCCATACCTGCATCCGGGTCGTGCATGGCAAGGGCCTGCGCTCCGGCGGAGGGGGTCCGGTCCTGAAACGCAAAGTCGATCTATGGCTCAGGCGCTGGGACGGAATCCTGGCCTTCGTGTCAGCGCGCCCGGTGGACGGCGGCACCGGCGCAGTCTACGTCCTGCTGAAAAAAAGCCGCTAACCCTGATCGAGCCCTTCAAGCGCAACCAGAATGCTCACGTTGCATGGTTCAACGGCTGCCTGCGTGATGATTACCTGAACGAGATTTGTTCACGAGCCCAGATCCCGTCCCTGCACCGAAAGGCTCGCTCATAGGACAGGGCCTGATACCGCTCAAACAGATATTCAACCTGCTTGGCTGAGAGCACGCTCGTCGCCAGTTCCATAACAAGGCGCTCGTACTCATCCATTTGATTCAGTCGATACTGAAGGGACTCAATTCAGCAGTGATGGTTGTCACTCACGCGGCGGCTCATCCGTATCAGGAACCACCTGGTAGAACGTCTCCGACTCCCCAATCATGCCGAGATCGGTGCGCGCACGTTCCTCCGCGGCCTCGACGCCCTGTTTGAGATTAATGACCTCGGCTTCGAGCGCCGCATTCCGGTCCTTGAGTTTGTCGTTCTCGTCACGCTGTTCAACGACTGCATGCCGCAGGTCGAGCGTCTTGCGGTAACCGTCGTCGGAGAACCACAATTGCCCCTGCATCAGCAGCGCGGCCAATGCCAGCAAAGCAATAATCCAGCGCAAATTGACCAAATCGAGCCCCCGCTGCAATCGTGATGGTGTTACGGCACGGCGACCGAGAACGCCGCACGTCCCGCATAACCGGCGTCCCCGCCGAGTTCCTCCTCGATGCAGAGCAGCCGATTGTATTTGGCGATGCGATCGGACCGTGACAACGAACCGGTCTTTATCTGCGTGGCGCGTGTACCGACGGCAATGTCCGCGATCGTGCTGTCTGCGGTTTCACCGGAGCGGTGCGAAACCACGGCACTGTAGCCGCCCGTCACTGCCATGGTAATTGCTTCAAGTGTTTCCGTTAAGGTACCGATTTGGTTGGGTTTTATCAAGACCGAATTTGCGATTTTTTGCTCGATGCCGCGCCTCAGGATACGCGTATTGGTGACGAACAGGTCGTCGCCGACCAGCTGGACCCGCTGCCCCAGCCGCTCGGTCAGTTGCTGCCAGCCGTCCCAGTCGTTCTCGCTCATGCCGTCTTCGATGCTGATGATCGGATACGAGTCGACCAGTTCCGCGAGATAGTCGACGAACCCGGCGGCATCGAAATCGCGCCCTTCCGATGCCAGCCGGTAACGTCCCGCCTCGAAGAATTCGGAACTCGCCACGTCGAGACCGAGCAGGATCTCTTTCCCTGCACTGAAACCGGCCTTCCCGATCGCTTCGACAATGGTATCGAGCGCGGCCCGATTCGACGGCAGGTCGGGTGCGAATCCGCCCTCGTCGCCGACGGCCGTATTGAGACCGCGGCCCCGTAACACGCTTTTCAGCGCATGAAAGATTTCTGCGCCGTAACGCAGCGCCTCTGTGAAATTCGGCGCTCCGACCGGCAATATCATGAACTCCTGCAGGTCGACGTTGTTATCGGCATGCGCGCCGCCATTGACGATATTCATCATCGGCATCGGCATCGTCGTATCGTCGCCGAAGTAACGAAAAAGTGACAACCCCGCCGACTTTGCGGCAGCCTTGGCGACGGCAAGCGATACGGCAAGTAATGCGTTTGCGCCGAGCACTTCCTTGTTGTCGCTGCCATCCAGTTCGATCAACCTTCGATCGATCGCGCGCTGGTCGTCGAACTCCGCGCCGCTCAGCGAATCGTTCAGAATCCCGTTAACGTTGGCGACTGCTTTCCGGACCCCTTTGCCCAGGTAACGTGCGGGATCGCCGTCCCGCAGCTCGACGGCCTCACGCGTGCCGGTCGACGCGCCGGAAGGCACTCCCGCCCGGCCGTGACTGCCGTCCTCCAGCCAGACTTCGGCCTCGACCGTCGGATTCCCGCGGGAATCGAGAATTTCCCGGCCATGAATGTTTCTGATTCTGATCATGTCGGCTGTCCGGGGCCTTCAAGCGCCCAGGCCATACTCCTCTTCCTGAAATTTCTTTTCCTTGACTGCCTGATCGATCGCCTTGAGGACTTCGAGCAGCGCCCGCATGCGGTCGAGCGGCCAGGCGTTCGGACCGTCACTCAGCGCCTTGTCGGGATTCGGATGGGTTTCCATGAACAGACCGGCGACGCCGGCCGCCGTTGCGGCGCGCGCCAGGACCGGTATGAATTCCCGCTGTCCGCCCGAAGCCGTCCCCCTGCCGCCCGGCAATTGCACGGAATGCGTGGCGTCGAAGACGACCGGGCATCCGGTGCCCCGCAGAACCGCCAGGCTGCGCATGTCGGAAACGAGGTTGTTGTATCCGAAGGAAAAGCCCCGTTCGCACACGAGGATCGATTCGTTGCCGGTCGAGCGTGCCTTGTCCACCACGTTCTGCATTTCCCAGGGCGACAGGAACTGGCCTTTCTTGATATTCACCGGCCGCCCCTGACTCGCCACCTTCAGGATGAAATTGGTCTGGCGGCACAGGAACGCCGGCGTCTGCAGCACGTCGACGACCGACGCAACTTCGGCCATCGGCGTGTCTTCATGGACATCCGTCAATACCGGCACGTCGAGCTGCTTCCTGACTTCTGCGAGGATGCGCAGCCCTTCCTCCATGCCCGGCCCGCGAAAGCCTTGACGTGAACTGCGATTTGCCTTGTCGAAAGACGATTTATAGATGAACGGGATGCCGAGTTGTCCCGTCATCTCCTTGAGCGCGCCGGCGGTCTCCAGCGTCATCGATTCACTTTCGACGACACAGGTTCCCGCAATCAGAAAGAACGGCTGGTCAGCGCCGGCGTCGAACCCGCATAGCTTCATGCCTGCGCGACCTTGGGCAATTCGCCCCTGTGATGTTTTCGGGCGGCCAGTATGAAGCCGGTAAACAGCGGATGGCCATCGCGCGGATTGGACGTGAATTCCGGGTGAAACTGGCTGGCGACGAACCACGGATGATCCGGCAACTCGACGACTTCGACCAGGTCGTCGACCGACAATCCCGAGAAGCGCATCCCGCATTGCAGGAGCTCCGACCGGTAGTTGTTGTTGACCTCGTAGCGGTGGCGATGGCGTTCATAGATTTCCGTCTTGCCATAAACCGCCGCCGCCAGCGAATCCGGCGCCAGGATGACCTTCTGCGCCCCGAGCCGCATGGTACCACCCAGATCGGAATCCTCGTCGCGCTCCACGACGTCGCCGGCACCGGTCTGCCATTCCGTAATCAACGCGATCACCGGGTGCGGCGCATGCCGATCGAATTCAGTGCTCTTGGCACCCTCGAGTCCCGCGACATCGCGCGCGAACTCGATCACCGCCACCTGCATGCCGAGGCAGATCCCCAGGTAAGGGATGCCGTGTTCGCGCGCGTAGCGAACGGCTGCGATCTTGCCGTCGATGCCCCGCTCGCCGAACCCGCCCGGCACCACGATGCCGTCCATGCCGCGCAGGCAGTCACAGCCCCTGATCTCGATATTCTGCGATTCGACATAATGAATGTTGACACGCGTTCGCGTGTGGATGCCGCCGTGCAACAGCGCTTCGGACAGTGAGATGTAGGAATCGCGAAAGTCGACGTACTTGCCGACCATCGCGACATTGACCTCGCCGTCCGGGTTCTGTTTGGCGGCGACGACTGCATCCCATTCGCTCAGGTCGGCTGGCGGCAGATCGAGTTTGAGCTGATTTGCGACGATTTCATCGAGTCCCTGCTTTTGCATCATCGACGGAATCTTGTACAGGTCGTCGACGTCGATAGCGGAAATGACGGCTTTTTCCTGCACATTCGTGAACAGCGCGATCTTGCGGCGTTGTTCGTCGGGCAGCGCCTTTTCCGAGCGACACACCAGAATATCCGGCTGTATGCCGATGGAGCGCAGCTCTTTCACCGAGTGCTGCGTCGGCTTGGTCTTGATTTCCGCCGATGTCGCGATATAAGGCACGAGCGTCAGGTGCACGTAGACCACGCGGTCGTGACCGAGCTCCACGCCCATTTGCCGGATGGCTTCGAGAAACGGCAGGGATTCGATGTCGCCGACCGTGCCGCCGATCTCCACCAGGCAGATGTCGGCATCGCCGGCGCCGCGCCGGACACTCTCCTTGATTTCATCGGTAATGTGCGGAATGACCTGCACCGTTGCTCCGAGGTAATCACCGCGGCGTTCCTTGGCGATCACGCTTTCGTAGATGCGCCCGGTCGTGAAATTGCTGTTTCTGCCCGTCGTGGTGCGCACGAAACGCTCGTAGTGACCGAGGTCGAGATCGGTCTCCGTGCCGTCGTGCGTGACGAAGACTTCGCCGTGCTGGAATGGACTCATCGTGCCGGGATCGACGTTGATGTACGGGTCCAGCTTGATCATGCTGATCGCGAGGCTGCGCGACTCCAGGATTGCGCCGAGGCAGGCCGAGGTAATGCCCTTCCCTAGCGAGGACACCACGCCGCCGGTGATGAATACATAAGATGTCACGTTGACTCGCCCTGCGCGGGAAAAAATAAAGGGTTAGAGCAAAAACACGAATCTGTCGCTCACCGGCGCGATCGTGTCCTTCTTCCAACCCTTGGACAACCCGTCGTTTGAATGAAAGACGGTGTTACAAGGTACCAGATCGCCGCGGTCCAGACAATGCGCCGCTCCATGCCGCGCTCAAAAAATCGGCGGCTTGCTCTGCCAGCGCACTGCGTAACCCTGCGCTCGCCACGCCTCCTCGGCAATCCAGAGATCGGCAACCGCCACCAGCCGGTCGTTTGCATAAAGCAGCGGGACGTGCTGCCGCATCCACGGCACGACCGCCGCTTCCTGCAGCAGGTTCTTCAGCGATTGGCTGTGGCTGCGGCCAGCCACACGAATTTTCTCGCCGCCTGCGCGAAAGCGGACGCTTAATCCGGAGGCCACCAGCTCCGGATCGATGCCGCCGCCAGTGCGGGCTTCGAGCTCCAGTGTTCCAAGCATCTCGCCCAGGCGAACGACGCGGCGGTTTGGTGCGAGCGTCAATGGCGGCGGGCGAGGATCGAGTGCGTGCTCCGGAAGCAGATAGACGGTGCCGCGATAACGCCGCAGCACGGCGCCCGGCCAATGCACCTCGGGTTGCGCGTCCCGGGCGGCGGGAATCAGTTCGTCAACGGCCTGCCGCAGCCGCGTCGACGGTGCTGCCGGCAGCCCGCACTGCCTGATGGCGTGCTTGAGCAGGTTGCGCTGGCGGCCACGCGACAACGGCGCGAGGCCTGCGATGGCCAGACGCCGTGGCTCGCCGCCCAGCGCCGCGAGGTCCAGCGCGGCAAGCTCCGTGAGCAGGGCGGCCGTTTCCGCCTGCAGTTCGGCACTGTGCCTGATGCTTGCCGATGCGGCCGGCCAGCGCTCCCGCAGTCGCGGCAGAATTTCCTGGCGCAGGAAGTTTCTGTCGAAGCGCAAATCGCTGTTCGACGGATCGTCCATCCAAACCAGCCCATGAGCCGCTGCATAGGCTGCGATTTCCTGCCGCGGGACGCCGAGCATGGGCCGGATCAATTGCCCGTGGCCGAAGGGTTGTTTCGCGCCAATGCCAGCAAGCCCGGCGGGCCCGCTGCCGCGCAACAGGTTCAGGAGCAGTGTTTCGGCCTGATCCTCTTCGTGGTGCGCGCTCAACACGGTGTCGCCGGGCTGCACGAGTTCAGTGATTGCCGCGTAACGCGCCTCGCGGGCCGCCGCTTCCAGCCCTGCAGCGCCTGCAATTACGGTGACCGTTCGAGAGTAATAGGATACTTCGAGTTCGTCGGCAAACCGCCGACAGTGCGCGTCCCATTCGGCCGCGCGCTCATGCAACTGGTGGTTGATGTGCACGGCAACGACCGGCGTTCGATGATGCTCCCGTCTCTGGCACAGTGCGTGCAACAACACGGTTGAGTCGAGCCCACCGCTGAATCCGACCAGGTAACGGGTTGCCGGCAGGGGTCCCTGCAGGTCGTCCAGGCGCTGCAACAATAAATCGCTGATCATCGCGATGCCTGCCATGAAATGGTCAAACGCTCTTTTGTACTGTCTCGCAAATAACCCTATTTGCGGGACAGGGCACTAGGTGCACTAGGTTTCCTTGTAGCGACCAAACGCGGCGATGCGTGCCTGCCGCTGTTCAAGCAACGCGTCCATATCCAGCCGCTCGAGGTCCTGCAGATGTTTCAGCAACGCATTGCGGATCACTTCCGACATCGCCTTCGGATTCCGGTGCGCCGCACCCAACGGTTCAGGCAGGACCTCATCGACCAGGCCGAATTCATTGAGGCTGGCTGCGGTGATGCGCATGGCCTCTGCCGCCTCTTCCGCTTTTTCCGCGCTTTTCCACAGGATCGAGGCGCAACCCTCCGGAGAAATCACCGAATAGACGCTGTACTGCAGCATCAGCAGTCGGTCGCCGACGCCGATGGCCAATGCGCCGCCCGAGCCGCCCTCGCCGATCACGACTGAGATGATCGGGGTGCGCAGTGTGGCCATCAGGTACAGGCTGTAGGCAATGGCTTCGCTCTGGCCCCGTTCTTCGGCACCGATGCCCGGATAAGCGCCCGGCGTATCGATGAAAGTCACGATGGGCAATGAGTATTTCTCCGCCAGTTTCATCAGGCGCTGCGCTTTGCGATAGCCTTCCGGCTTCGGCATGCCATAGTTACGCCGCACGCGTTCTTTGGTATCGCGGCCTTTCTGATGACCGATGAACATGACCGTGCGCCCGTCGAGCCGGCCGATCCCGCCGATGATCGCCGGGTCGTCGGCAGACATGCGATCGCCATGCAGTTCCTGGAAATCCGGCGCGAGGACTTCAAGATAGTCCGACGTGTAAGGCCGCATCGGATGGCGCGCGACCTGCGCAATCTGCCATGCGCTGAGTTTGGAAAAGATGCTTCGGGTCAAGGTCTCGACCTTGCCCTTGAGCTTTGCGATTTCGTCACTCAGGTTGACTTCGGAATCGTCACCGACCAGTCGCAGCTCGGCAATTTTTGCCTCGAGCTCGGCAATCGGTTGTTCGAAATCCAGAAATTTCAGATCCATCGACATCCTGTATCCTGATGACCCGCCACCGGAGTGCGGACACTGTACACAAGCGGGGAGAGACGCCGCAATGGTTCCGAAGGTACCTGTTGCACGCGGATCGTCGAGTGGATGGGGGTGTTTACGCTGGGTCGCCCGCATGGCGAGCTCCTACAGATGCAGAATTCGACCGCAATGCGGACAACCACCCGTGAGGGTCGGAGCGGAGCCTGGATCGGGGAGGGCTTTCCAGGATCGTGCGAAACAGGATGTTTCGCCCGAAGCCTACAGGGACGTATGTACGGCGGTCCTGAAAAGCCCTCCCCGCTCCAGCCTCCGCGTGCGCTGCCGCCAACCGAGCCGCCAGCCAAGCTGCTACCCCTCGTACCGGTAGTACTCGATGCCGATGTCCTGGAACTGGCGCTGGTCGCTGTGGCCGACTTTTTCGATGACGAATTCGTTTTGCGGCAGGTAATCGAGGCCGTAGCCGCGCCGCCCGTCGTGCAGCGCTTCGTATTGTTCGCGGTTGAGATCGATGGCGTGTTCCATCGCCTTGCTGAAGCGAATCGCGGCGGTGGCCTCGCGCCAGCCGCTGGTGACGAAAAACGGGATCACCTCAGCGGCGTCGCCGCTGCCGTAACCCAGGGTCAGCAATTCTTCACCCTCGAGGTCGCGGCCTTCGTCCAGCGCCTGCTCGAAACCGGCGGCGAGCCAGGCCGGCAGGGCAGCGGTGTACAGATTTCCAAGATCGAGCATCGTATCGCTGCCCAACGCCAGCTTGTCGAGGATTTCGCGCCGGTATCGCCGGGAGGCGCGGAAGATGCGGAACACCGCCATCGTCAGCGGGTAGACCTCGAAATTCAGGCGTTCCGGGTCGGCGAGGCTCGCGATTTCGGGTTTGCACCGCATCTCCGCCAGCAGCGCCTCCGGGTCGATGCCTGCTTCGTAGCAATAGGAGGCGAGTTCCGCGCGGTCTTCCGCGCTGCCGCTGCCGAGCGCAAAAAGATAGGCGACCGCCCAGCCGGTCTCCGGCATGCGTCGGTATGGCCGGTGCATGAACACCGTCTTCAACGTGCGCAGATATTCGCTGGGCCGCACATTGCGCTTCTCGTACATGTCGTTCAGCGCCTGCAGCGTCTCGTCGATGTAACAGGTGGTGGAATACTTGCCGTTGAATACCGGGAAGTCCTGCACCTGATGACTTTCGCTCCGGTCCTGTCCGCAGAAGCGCAACATCGGTTTGCGAAAATCCATGATGCGGTAGTCGGATGCCGAGCCGGAGCGGATCAGGTCGACTTCGGCCAGCGTCGGGTTCTCTTCGAGCAGCATCGCGACGGCCCCGGCGCCCTGCGTCGGTTCGCCGCTGCTGCCGCGCGCGTATTCCGCGATGTCCGCGCAGACGACAATCGCCTGCCCGCCGCGACCGTCATGCGCGAGATGGCGCAGAGCGCCTTTCATGCCATAGACGCCGCCGAGACACGCATGCTTGAACTCGGGGACTTCGCAGCTGCGCGCGATGGGCGGTTTGCCGTGCGCGGCCAGGGCGCGATCGACCATGCCCTTTACGATGATGGCGCCGGCCGAATTATCGGTGCTCGATTCGGTGCCCAGACCCAGGAACTTCACGCGCAACGGGTCGATGTCGTACTGGTCGATCAGGCGCATCACCGCGGTCGCGGCGAGCGTATACACGCTGTGATTCGGCCCGCGCACCCGGAAACTGCGCCCGACCACCTCGCGTATTTTCGGCCAATGATTGCCGGTCCACTCGCACCAGTCGTCCAGCCAGACCCGAAAGGGCGGTACGTACGCGGCTAGTCCGCTGATTCCAATACTGTTTTTGTTCATGAAGGGGTGTACGTGTAGTTACAGGGGCGGCTGGTCCGGAACGTCGAGCCCGGAAATTCTAGTGCCCCGCGCGTTGCGGCTCAAGCGGTCTATGCGACAGGACACTAGATCGAGACAGCGGTATACAAAGCGACGAATACCAACATCAGCGTCAGTCCGAACAGGTACGCCAGCACCAGGAACAGGAACTTGAGAAGCGTGATCGCGCGTCCCTGTTCATACACCCGGCGCATGGCCTTGTACAGGTACACCGGTACGTATAAGGACACGCCAAAGATTGCGAGATTGTCGGCGGTGTTCGGCAGGCTCATCAGCGCCGCCAGCTTTGAGAACAGGATTTCCACGGTCATGATCAGGAAAAAGAAAGCGTGGAAATGCAGCACGAACAGCAGATGTTCCGCGTAATAGCGTTTCGACAGCGGGTACAGCACCTTCAGCGCCAGCGCCATCAATGGCAGCAGCACGAATAAAGCGGCAGGGACGTTATCGACCAACTGCCGCAGGAAAGCGCGGCCGTTGTCTGCGGTAATTCGTTCGCAGGCCTCGGTGACCCGTTCCGGAGTCAGCCGTATCGCCAGCCAGGGAGGCATCCCGGCATCGTCAAAATCGTCGATGTCACAATCGATATTCAAACCACCGTCCGTCTCATCTGCAGCCGGAGGCTTTTCTGCCGGCCCGGCGTCGTCGCCCGGAGTACCGATGATGATCCCTTCGGCTGCAAGTTCGTCGCGGACTTCCTTGGGTACTTGCGCGGCGGATTCGGAAGATAGTTCTGTCGTCTTATTGCCCGGTTCGTACAGGATTCCGAGTTGCACCTTTGGATCGAAGAACGCGACGAGAAAAAACACGACGCTCAAGACCAGGTAGGTGCGAAACGGCGGCATGAATCGTGCACGCCGGCCCATGAGATACTCGCGCGTCAGTTTGCCCGGCCTGACCGTCAGGGGAATGAGCGTTCGCCAGAGCCGCGAATCGAGTTCGAAGAGATCGCCGACCGCATCGCGAACCAGTTCCCAGATGCTGATGAGCCGGCCGCGCGCGCGCTGGCCGCAATTCGCGCAATACTGACCGGTGAGAGGTACGCTGCAATTGAGGCAGGCTTCGACCGGCTGCACGGTTTCGTCTGCGCTGTCGGCGTGATGCAGGATGCGACGGCTGGCGGTGAACCGATCCTGAAAGAGATCGACTGCCTCGCGCCGCATGGCCTCCGCGGGCCCCGCCAGATAGTCTTCGAGCGCCTCGTCGCTCTCGAGAAAGTACTGCGTGACCCGGCGCACGCGCCCCTGCTCGTCGTCCTCGGCCGCGAAGGTCGTCGCACGGACAAAGCCCGGCAATTCGAGCATTTCCCGCACGTGGGCAGCATGCCAGTCGTCGAATGCCTGGGCGCAGTCCCGGTCGATGCTCAGGGTGACTTCGTAAACGGGCCCCGGTCCGCTCGCCATCTGGCGCTCCCTCAGTCTTTGTCGGGCTCCGCTGTTTTCTTTTTGCGCTGCCCCGTTTTTTTCTTTCCAGCGGCTTTCGATTTGGCCACCTGCCTGCTGGGGATCACGTCGCCGGCGATCTCCTGCGTGTCGCGCAATTCCGGACGACGGCCGATCTCGTCGGCTGCGAAATCGTCGACGGACATCAGTTCGAGCACTTTGTCATGGAATGCCCGCAACTGCTGTGTTTCGCTCTCACTGATAATTTCCGCGTTTGCTGCTTCCTCGATCTGGTGCCCCAGATACTCTGATCGAATCAGGCCCTCTTTTTCGGCCTGGCGCAGGCGTTTCTCGAGCGGCGCCAACTGCTCGGAAAGCGCAAGCGCTTCCTGCAGCAAGCCGATCGCATTGCCGGGTTCGATGGTCGTGTAAGCCTGCTCGCACAATCTTTCGCGCGTTTCGCCAGTGCGCGTGATGAGATCGACGATTTTCTCGCCGAGTTCATCCGCGGGTGACGAATAGGTGCGGCCGCGCGGAAAGATGAAACAGCGCAGAAAGAAAGCAACGGGCCGATTGGGAAAATTGCGCAGGAAACTGTGTAGCTGCTCTTGCGCGTGATACATCAGGGTGCGCACGGACCATTCCACCAGCGGCAGGTCGGTCGCGCGCCGGCCCTGGTTTTCGAAATGTTTCAGCACGGCGGAGGCAAGATACATCGAACTCAATACGTCGCCGAGGCGGGCCGAAAGCAGTTCTTTCAGTTTGAGTTTTCCGCCCAGCGTCAGCATCGCGAAATCCGCAGCCAGCGCGAACGCTGCGCTGTAGCGATTGATATTCTGGTAATAGCGGCGCGTCGGAGTATTCAACGGGACCTTGCTGAACTTGGCATGCGTCAGCGCCAGGAAGAAAGAGCGCGCCAGGTTGCTGATGGCATAACCGATGTGCGAGAACAGGGCATCATCGAATTCCCTGAGGCCCCGTTCGCGGTCCGGGTCCTGTGCAGCATGGAGCTCCCGCAGCACGAAGGGATGGCAACGGATGGCGCCCTGGCCGAAGATGATGAGGCTGCGGGTCAGGATGTTCGCGCCTTCGACGGTAATCGCGATGGGCGTGGCCATGTAACTCCGCCCGATGTAATTCTTCGGGCCCATCATGATCGCTTTGCCGCCGTGCACGTCCATCGCATCGTTTGCGACTTTGCGGCCCAGTTCGGTGCAGTGATACTTGAGAATGGCGGCGGGAACCGATGGCTTTTCGCCCTGATCGATCGCGCCTGAGGTCACCGATATCGCTGCGTTCATGATGTACGTATGACCGGCCATGCGCGCGAGCGCTTCGCCGACGCCGTCGAATTTGGCGATCGGCAGGTTGAATTGCTTGCGCAGCATCGCGTACGCACCGGTCGCGTAGACCGCTGCCTGCCCGCCCCCCGCCGCGGTCGACGGCAGGGTGATGGCGCGTCCAACGGACAGGAGCTGCACGAGCATTTTCCATCCCTCTCCGGCCATTTCCCGGCCGCCGATAATGTAATCGAGCGGTACGAAGACGTCTTTTCCCGACGTCGGGCCGTTCTGGAATGGCGTCGTGAGCGGATAGTGGCGGCGGCCCACATTGACGCCGGGTGTATCGGTCGGAATCAACGCCGCCGTAATGCCGTAATGGTCCCTGTCTCCGATCAGGTGGTCCGGATCGTCGAGTTTGAAGGCCAGTCCGAGCACGGTTGCGATCGGCGCGAGCGTGATGTAGCGCTTGTCCCAGGTGAGCCGCATGCCGATGACCTGCTCGCCGTTCCACTCGCCCTTGCAGACCACGCCGCGGTCAATGATAGCCGCGGCATCCGAGCCGGCTTGCGGCGACGTCAACGCGAAACACGGAATCTCCTCGGCCCTCGCGAGGCCAGGCAGGTAGCGTTGTTTCTGCTCGTCGGTGCCGTAGTGCAACAGCAATTCGGCCGGGCCGAGTGAGTTGGGTACGCCGACGGTCGAGGAAGCGGTGGTGCTGCGGCTGGCGAGCTTCGCGATCACCATGGAATTCGCGTACGCGGAGAATTCCAGTCCTCCATACTGCTTCGGAATGATCATCGCGAAGAACTTGTGCGTCTTGATGAACTGCCAGACTTCCTCGGACATATCGCCATGCTCATGCGATATCTGCCAGTCATCGAGCGTGCGGCAAAGCTCCTCGCACGGGCCGTCGAAAAATGCCTGCTCTTCCTCCGACAACCTGGGCGCGGGACAACACATCAGGCGATCCCAGTCTGGTTTGCCGGAGAACAGTTCGCCATCCCACCAGATGTTGCCGGCTTCGAGCGCCTCTCTCTCGGTGTCCGACATCGACGGGACCATCGTGCGATACACGTCGAGTGCCGGACGCGTGATTTTCTCGCGGCGAAATTCGCGCAGGTTTGCGACCACAATGACACCGAACAACAACCAGAGAAAAAGCAGCCAGAGAATGGCCGCAGAACCGAAAATCGTGTATGCAAAGAGCGCGATGCCGGCCGCCACGGTGGATGTCAGCAGATTGATCCTGTTGTAGGCCAGATAGATGCCGCCGCCGGCGAACAGCAGGAACCAGAACAGACCCGTAACAAAACTGGACACTTCATTTCCTCCGCGGCACGACGTCCCTGTCTCGTATCGGCAGGGAGTTGTTCAGCGGCCGCTCGTATTGAACCCTATCATATTCCCGTTTTTGCGAATCCTTACAACAGCTCCTCGATGGCCGCCCGTTCTTCCCGGAGCTCTGCTTCAGTCGCGAGCATCCGCTCGCGACTGAATTCGTTGATGTCGAGATCCTGCACGATTTCGTAGCGGCCGCCCTGGCAGCGTACCGGGAACGAATAGACAATGCCCTCGTCGATACCGTAGCTGCCGTCGGACGGTATTGCCATGCTGACCCAGTCGCCGTCCTTCGATCCCAGCGCCCAGTCGTGCATGTGATCGATGGCAGCCGATGCAGCGGACGCCGCGGACGAGGCGCCTCTCGCTTTGATAATGGCCGCGCCGCGTTGCTGTACCGTCGGGATAAACTCACTCGTGACCCAGTCCGGCTCCACCAGGTCCAGCGCTCTGCGGCCGGCAACCGTGGCATGATGCAGATCCGGGTACTGGGTCGCGGAGTGGTTGCCCCAGATCGCCACGCGGCGGATATCGGTCACATGATGCCCGGTCTTTGCCGCCAGTTGCGCAGTGGCCCGGTTGTGATCTAGCCGTGTCATGGCGCTAAAGCGGGACCGGTCGATGTCCGGTGCGTTGCTGCTCGCGATCAGTGCATTGGTATTGGCGGGGTTGCCGACCACCAGGACCCTGATCTCGCGAGCGGCATGTTCGTTGATGGCCTTTCCCTGCACGGAAAAAATCTGCGCGTTTGCTTCCAGCAGATCCTTTCGTTCCATGCCCGGTCCGCGCGGCCGGGCCCCCACGAGCAGCGCATATTCGCTGTCCTTGAAGGCCCGGACGGCGTCATCGGTCGCGAGCACGCCCGCAAGCGTTGTAAACGCACAGTCGTCCAGCTCCATCACGACTCCCTCCAGGGCCGGTAAAGCCGGAGGTATCTCCAGCAGTTGCAGGATGACCGGTTGGGTGGGACCGAGCATCTGCCCGGAGGCGATGCGAAAAGCGAGCTGGTAACCGATCTGGCCGGCTGCGCCCGTAACAGTGACGCGAACGGGTTTCTTCATGGACTTCGTTCCTGGTTCAGAGGGTGAGTTGCCGTGGGCGAAGGGCGGGCGGCGATTCTACACGGAATGGCGATTATTTTTGCCGCCGGACTTGCAAACGATATTCGAGGTGTTATAGTTCACTACAACAGTATGTCACCTGCCCGGGCAGAGGACGGGTATCGGCCAATATGGACCCTAAATGGAACAAGGATCTCCCGATCTACCGCCAATTGCGGGATCGGGTGGTCGCCATGATCCTCGAGGGCGTACTCGTCGACGGCGACCCCCTGCCTTCCGTCCGCAATGTTGCAGCGGAGTACCGTCTCAATCCCCTGACCGTTCTGAAAGGCTATCAGGAACTGGTGGACGAGGGACTGGTGGAAAAGAAGCGCGGTCGGGGCATGTTCGTAACCGACGGTGCGCAAAAACAGTTACTGAAAGACGAACGGGTTCGGTTTCTCGATAAGGAATGGCCGAAGGTACGGGCGACGATCGAGCGTCTTGGCCTCGATCTCGAATCGCTGCTTGGCGGCATCGGCCCTCCGAAGTCGTCCGCCAAGGGGGATGGCAATGACTGAACTGGTCAGCGCGCGCAATGTGTCGAAGAACTACGGCAAGGTGCGCGCGGTCGACGACGTGAGCTTCGTCATCGAAAAAGGTCGCATCATGGGACTCATCGGCCCGAACGGTGCCGGTAAGACGACGCTGTTGAAGGCCATACTCGGCCTTACGGATTGCCACGGCAGCCTGTCCGTGCTGGGGCTGGATCCGTTCCGGCAACGCAAGCAGCTAATGCAGAATATTTCCTTCATTGCGGACGTCGCCGTGCTGCCGCGATGGATTCGCGTGTTCCAGTTGCTCGATTTCGTCGAATCCGTGCACCCGCGATTTTCACGCGCACGCGCCGAGGAGTCTCTCGCCGGAACGAAAATCCAGCGCAGTTCCAAAGTGCGCGAACTTTCGAAGGGCATGGTTACGCAATTGCATCTGTCCATCATTACGGCGATCGACGCGCAATTGCTCGTGTTGGACGAACCGACGCTCGGCCTCGATATTATTTTCAGAAAGGAGTTCTACGGAAATCTGTTGAACGACTACTTCGACGCCGAAAGGACCATACTGATTACCACGCACCAGGTGGAGGAAATCGAGAATCTTCTCACCGACGTCATGTTCATCAATAACGGCCGTATCGTTCTGCAGGCCAGCATGGATGCGCTGCCGGAGCGCTACGTCGAACTGATGACCTCCGGTGAAAACGCCGAACGGGCGCGGCGCCTGAACCCGATTTTCGAGCGCGATGTGTTCGGCAAGAAGGTGCTGACATTCGAAGGTATCGGTCGCGAACAGTTGCAGGGATTGGGCGAAGTACGCACGCCGGGAATCGCGGACCTGTTTGTCGCGAAGGTCAAGGGAGCAGCAGCATGATCGGGAACCCGTTACCGTTGCTGAAGCGGGAGATATGGGAACACCGCGCGATCTACGTAACGCCGCTGGTCATCGCATTACTGGTGTCGTTGATGTCGATTACGGGACAGGTCACCATCTCCGCGTTCGACCAGTACCTGGATTTCGCCATCGTCGGGGCGACCAACCTCGGGGAACGGGAGCGGGCGGCCGTCATCAGTGCACTCATGACCGGAGTGTCCAGCCTGTTTGCCATCGCCATGTGGATCCTCACCATCTTCTATGCGCTCGATTCGCTCTATGCCGAGCGCAAGGATCGCAGCATCCTGTTCTGGCGCTCGATGCCCAGCACGGACGCGGAAACCGTGGTTTCCAAACTGCTGACGGCGCTGGTCATCATACCGTTGGTGACGTTCGCCGTTATTATTGCGACTCACCTGATCGTGTTGACCTGCGCCACCATCTGGGTCGGCATCCGCGGCGCCAACGCCTGGCACCTGATCTGGGCCGCCGCTCCGTTCTTCGACAACTGGGCCGCGACCGCCGCCTTCCTGTTTGCGTTGCCATTGTGGCTGTCGCCGTTCGTCGGCTGGTTCCTGCTGGTGTCAGCCTATACCAGCCGGTCGCCGTTCCTGGTGGCCTTTCTGCCGATCGCCGTTTTGCCGATGCTCGAGAAGAGCCTCGTCGGGACGTCGTTGTTTGCCGATGCATTTTTCATTCGATCCGCGAAGCTGCCTTTGTTCCGCGGCATGGACACGAAGGATTTCCTGTTCTTCGAAGGTGATGGCCCGCGGCTGTCAGAGAACCTGTCGTTCAGCCTGTTGTCGCATCTCGACCTGTTACGTTTTCTTGGCAGTCCCGGGCTGTGGCTCGGCCTCATCGTCTGCGGCCTGTTCACCACCGCGGCGATTTACCTCCGACGCTACCGCGACGACAGCTAGCCTCCACCCCTACCATCCCGGGTCTCCGTGCACCGTCGAATTCTGCGTCCCGGAGTTCGGGTTACTGTCCCGGTCACTGGCGCCCTGCATCCCCGGGTTATGCTCAGGAAGGTTCCTTCACCGCGCGATCCAGGCCGTGTTTTTTCATTTTGCCGCGCAGCTGGTGGTAGGTGAGGCCGAGCAGGTCGGCGGCCACGCGCTGGTTGAAACGCGCTTTGCTGAGGCCCGCCTGCAGCAATGATTTTTCTGTTTCGTTGACGCGCTGGGCGAGGTCGGTCGGCAGAAACGGGGCATCCGGTGATTTCGATGCAGCCGCGGGTTCCGGCAGGGTGTCGTCGCGCAGCCGGAACGGCGAATCGAACGGATCGAACGCAATTCTGGAAATCGGCCGTTCCGCGTCCGTGGATCGATAAACCGAACGCTCGACAGCGTTCTTCAGTTCCCTGACATTGCCGGGCCAGTCATGGCGCAGCAGCGACGACGCCGCTTGTGGATTGAATCCGGGGAAATACTGGCGTTTCAGTTCGCTCACCATGTTGACGGCGAAAGCGTACGCGAGCGGCAGAATGTCCTCGAGACGATCCCGCAGGGGAGGAAGCGTAATGACATCGAAAGCCAGCCGGTCGAGGAGGTCCTCGCGAAAGCGGCCGTCCGCCGCCAACGCCTGCAAATTCGCATTCGTCGAGCCGACGATGCGCACATCGACCTGCACGGTGTTGCTGCCGCCGACGCGCTGCAGCTCGCCATATTCGATGACCCGCAGAATCTTTTCCTGCATCCGCAGGCTGATCGATGCCAGTTCGTCGAGGACCAGCGTGCCGCCGTCGGCGCGTTCGAAATGCCCGACGTGCGTTTTTACAGCGCCGGTAAACGCGCCCGCTTCGTGACCGAACAGTTCGGATTCGAGGATCGATTCCGTCAACGCGGCACAGTTGACCTTGACGAGCGGCTGTTCCCAGCGCTCCGAGAGGAAATGCAGGCGCGAGGCGACGAGTTCCTTGCCGGTGCCGCGCTCGCCGACGACGAGTACCGGCTTGGCGAGCGGCGCCGCCCGCGAGACATGTTCGAGCATGGCGAGAAAGGTCGGTGCCTCGCCGATGATCGGGTGAACGGGCTTGTCGTCGGCCATTGGCGAATTTAATCAAAAGAGAGCGAAAAACACCAATTTCTGGTGACTCCAGCTAACGCAAAAGGGCCCCGTGGTGCGTCCGAGACCGTATTTCTTGATGAGAATCAATGACCTGTAAGGACCAGAGGCGCTTGGCACGGGACCTGCAAGGGGTCTGGTGAAACATCTTAACCAGAGGACACACAACATGGGAATTTTCACGAGATTCAGCGACATCGTGAATTCGAACATCAACGCCATCCTGGACAAGGCCGAGGATCCGGAAAAGATCGTGCGGCTGATGATCCAGGAAATGGAGGACACGCTGGTCGAGGTCCGTTCGGCCGCCGCGCGTTCGATTGCCGATAAAAAGGACCTGAACCGGAAGCTCGAGACATTCGAGCGCGAACAGCATGAATGGGATTCAAAGGCAGAGCTCGCGTTACGCAAGGGGCGCGAAGACCTTGCGAAAGCGGCGCTGATCGAGAAATCCCGGGCCGGGGCCGCCGCGGATGCCGTCAAGGCTGATTACGCTGCGATCGATGAGGGCCTGACCAAACTGAACGACGATATCGCACGCCTCGAGAGTAAACTTGGCGATGCAAAAACACGGCAGAAGGCACTCCTCGCGCGGCATAAAACGGCCAACAGCCGGCTGGCTGCACGGAAAAGAATCCACGACTACAAGATCGACGATGCGCTGGTGCGGTTCGAACAGTACACACGCCGGATCGACGACGTCGAAGGCCGGGTCGAGGCGTATGACCTGGGATTACCCAAGGACCTGAAGCACGAGTTTGCGAGCCTGGAAGTGGACGAATCCGTGGCGAAGGAACTCGACGACCTGAAGAAACGGGTCGCTGCGAGTGCGGGTAGAGGTTCGGCATCCGAGTAACCGGTGGCGTCATTGAACGAACTCATATTTGTTGCACTGATCGTATTCGTTGCCGTTCCGGCGCCGCTTTTCATCATTCTGCATTTCATTACCAAGTGGAAGCAGTCGAGGGAAATTTCGGCGGGAGACGAGAGGATGCTCGAGGATCTATGGGATCTCTCGCAGCGCCTGGAAGAGCGCCTGGAGGCTCTCGAGACGATCCTGAACGATGAAGTGCCGGATTGGAGGAAAAGGCAATGAGCAGAGATACCTGGGAACACACTCGCGAGCACGAGTGCGGCCCATTGAGCGGACTGTACCGCGATCGCGAGAACGGCTGGATTTTCGGAGTTTGCGCAGGCCTCGCGGATTACGCCAACTTCCGCACGGGCACGGTGCGAATCATCGCGGTTGTTTGTCTCATTCTGTTCTTCTGGGCGACACTGATCGCCTACCTGGCGGCAACCCTGCTGTTCAAGTCGAAGCCGCTGATCTGGTCGGGGCGCTGCCACGAGTACGAGTTCTGGCGCCGTCACACCACGGACGACGGATGGAGACGCTCGTGACCGAATACGAATCGCTGCGCCGCCGACGGTTCTACCGCAATCGTGACCGCGCCATG
This sequence comes from Woeseiaceae bacterium, assembly GCA_050738315.1. Taxonomy (GTDB): domain Bacteria; phylum Pseudomonadota; class Gammaproteobacteria; order Steroidobacterales; family Woeseiaceae; genus IDS-8. The sequence continues at coordinate 7,218 of JBOHZD010000038.1, read as the reverse complement.
ATCGGCGGCGTCTGCGCCGGCGTCGCAGACTATTTCGGATTCAATTTGCGCGTGCTGCGACTGCTAACCGTGATCGCTTTCTTCATGGCCATGCCGGTCACTTTGCTGGTGTATCTCGGGACCGTGTTCCTGGTGCCTGCGGCTCCCGACGAAAGCCGGCTAGGGCATTACGATCCGGAATTTCGGCAAGCGTTGCGCTCATCGCCCCGACAGACTTTGAGTGACGTGAGGCGCCGCTTTCAGACACTCGACAGCCGCCTGGCGCGGCTCGAGCGGTATGTGACGTCATCCAGGTTCAATCTGGACCAGGAATTCAAAAAACTTTAAACTGGAAAAGGTAAGGGAACTGGAATGAATGTTTTCACGTTTGCGTTTTTGGTAGTCACCGTCGTGCTATGTGCAAGGTTGATACAGGTTTACCTGGAAAATCGCCATCACAAGAGCGAATCGGACGATGACATCGGACGAACGCTGGCGAAGATCGACTCGCTGGAGGAACGCATTCAGGTTCTGGAACGCATCATTACCGAGAGTCGGTTCGATCTGAAACGGCAGATAGACGGACTTTGAGATCCGCGGGAGTAATGATCAAAGCCGAAGCGCGAATTGCGGGCGACTGTGACCGCCCTATTCGGCGTCGCTCGACTGGTACTCTTTCAGCTCAGCATTGAAGTCTGCCGCCACTTTCATCATTTCGTCGTGCGCGGCGTTGTATTTCTTGTTCAGCAATTCTTCGCGTTGCTGCTCCATCTCCGGTGTCAGGTCTTCGATGGCGGCACGCGCCACTTTCTCTTCCTCGACCAGGCATTGCTGATAGGATTCGAGTTCCGCAACGTACTCCTTGACGTTTTTTTGCCCGGCGAGCATATCGTCTTTGGTCGCTGAACTGCCATTCGGAATCGGCGGCCGTTTTGGGTAATCACACGCCGCAGCGGGCTGAGCCAGAAACAAAATGGACGTGCAGATCGCTAAGGTATTCAGGGTTCTCATTGTGTCGACTACCGTTGGTTACCGGGAAAATTCGCCATATTTAATCACTTTGCACCGGGCCGGTGAAGAGTGACAAGAAACGATAAAGGTGTTAGCCGCTGACGCACGGGCGCCGCGCCGCCGCGAGCGGCGCGGTCACGCAAAAAGGGCGCGATGAGTGTCGGTTCCTTCGGCCTGGGCAAGCAACAATTCGAGATAACTCTCGGAACTCATGGGATCGCCGAACAAGAGGCCCTGCACGTAGGTACAGTTGAGCGTTTGCAGGAAACTCAATTGCTCCTCGGTCTCGACTCCCTCTGCGACCACATCCATCTTCAGACTGCGTCCCATATGAACGATTGTACCGACGATCGTCGCATCGTCCGCGTTCACGGCGACATCCCGAACGAATGACTGATCGATCTTGAGAGTGCTGATCGGAAATTGCTGCAGGGCGCTCAGCGAAGAATATCCCGTTCCGAAGTCGTCAATGGCGAGATGGAGACCGAGCGAATAGAGCTCGTCCAGCAACCTGATCGTGCGGCGTGGATTCTCCATCAACGTGGTCTCGGTTATTTCGAGTTCGAGAGAAGTCGGGGAAACCTCGTATTTGCGAAGTATGGCGTTTATGCGGCTGATGAAGTTCGGCTGTCGCAGTTGTTTGAGCGACAGATTGACCGAGACCCGGCCCGGATAGGAAACCGAACGCTGCCAGAACCGGAAGTCTTCGCAAACGCGTTCAAGCACCCATTCTCCGATCTCGACGATCAGGTTTGTTTCCTCCGCGATCGGTATGAAGTCCGAGGGCAGGATGATGCCGCGTTCCGGAAGCTCCCACCGGACCAGTGCTTCGGCGCCGACTACGGCGCCGGTTTCGATATTGTATTTCGGCTGGTAATGCACCAGGAGTTCGTCGCGTTCGAACGCGCGCTTCAATTTGCTCTTCGTCATGAGGCGTTCAACGGCCGCCTCGTTCATTTCAGGGATGTAGTAGGAATGGATGTTCCCGCCATTCTTCTTGGCGTGGTACAGCGCCGCGTCGGCGTTCCGAATCAGATCGATCACATTCGGTGCATCGTCCGGGTAGCTGGCGATGCCCATGCTGGCAGTCATGAATACTTCGTGTCCTTGCACGTAGAACGGATCGGCCAGCCGATCGAGCAACGTCCTTGCCAGTTTGTCGAGATCTTTCTTGTGGTCGCCCAAAGCGCCTTCACTGTCGACTATGACTGCAAACTCGTCGCCCGCCAGCCGCCCGATCACGGATTCCTCGGGCAAAGCGGACGTCAGTCTGTCGGCGACAGTCTCGAGTGTGGTGTCGCCGGCCAGGTGACCGAACGTGTCGTTGATTTCCTTGAAATGATCGATATCGATATAAAACAGGTACAAAGATTTGCGAGCACGTCTCGCCCTCGCGATCGCCCGTTGCAGCAGATGCTGAAATTGCATCCGGTTCGGTACTTTGGTGAGCGCGTCGATGCGCGCGAGGTAGCGGATTCGCTGCTCCGCACGCCTGCGTTCGGTGATGTTCTGTGCGGCGTAGATGCGATCGCCTGGCAACGCTTCGTCGTCGTTCGTAATCGTCGACCCGGTGTATGAAACCGGCACCGAATCGCCGCTCCGGGCCAGCAGAAATGCCTCGCGCGGCACGCCGGCCGGTGCATCGATTGCGAGTGGCCCGCCTTTCTTGGAATCGACAATGAAATCGAGCGGCTGACCGATCAAATCCTGCTCGTTGTAATTCAACATGCGAGTCGTGGCTTCGTTAATGCGGGTAATCCGTCCGTCCGCATCGGTTACGATGACGGCTTCATTCATGCCGGACAACACACGATCGACATAATCGCGCGACAGGGTGGTGCGTTGCAGTTTCGCGCGCATGTTATTGAATACTTCGGCGAGATCGCCGAGATCATCGCCTTTCAGAACCTGCAGCGGCTCGCCAAAATCGGACTCACTGAGTTTCTCGGCCTGGACTTTCAGTTCGCGAATGCGGCGGGCCTGCGTTCGCGAGATCATCAATATGACCGCGATACAAAGCAAAAGCGCAACGAGTGTCGCCCCGCCGATCCATACGAATGTGTCGCCGCGGTACGCTTTCTCCTGGGCGAGCAGGCGTTGTTCGAATGCGCCCGCCTCCTCGCGCAGCACGGACAATTCGAAGCTGCTGACCAGTCTGCCGATCTGCACGTGGTCCCGCATGACAGGGTAGGCCAGGTACAGGCGGTCAGGTTGCCATTCGGCCACGGCCTGTCCGTCGCCGTCACTGATGTCGCCGCTTTGTATGCGAGTCCCGTCACTGCGTTCGAATCGCAAGCCGACGAGTTCGTCGCGGTTCTTTATCGCACGCTCGAGGATCGCCAGCATGCCGGCGTCGTCGTCTGCTTCCGGAAGACTGGCGAGCTCGTCCGCGATCCGATGCAGCTGTCCCCGGGCCTGCCGCTCGAAACTCGCTGCGAGGGCCGCATTGTGTTCATCGACGCTGGCGCCGACGAGGCCACCGGCAAGCCATTGATATTGGCCGTAAAATATGGACAACATGATGACGACAACGACCAGCGAAAGGGTCGATGCGAGAATCAGATACCTGGGTAAAATTCTACCGGTCATGCCTTAATGAGACACTGGCGGTCGACGCAGATTCATACTGCAAAAACCTCCGGCCATCCGTCCGTTGTTGTTATTGATATTGAGGTCGTCCGACCATGCGCCCGGAGCACCGGGCACCGGGCATTCGGGCTAGTCTAACACTGTGCCATTTTGCGGCAGAAGCACTTTCCTTAGGCCTGGTTGCAGGCTCTTGCGGCCGCCCGGCCGCGATCGGGCCCGCCCCGCGCGGGGCCCGGCGCGGAGCACCCGGGAACCCACGAAGTTCACAGCGTAAGGCCGTGAACACCCGGGTCAATTCCCCTTTCTGGTCAATAAATGAGTATTTTGTCCCAAATAGAGAAGTCCCTCAGGGGACCGGGCGGGTGTCGCGCGGCGCGCCCCCCGCTTTCGCCAAACGTGACCTGCTTAACCGTAATTCGGCCATGCCATAATCAAAGTCGCGTTTGGGCGTTCGAGAGCAGGGTGGGGTCAAAAAGGTGAGAAAGAGTGCCTTGATTGTCGATGATTCGAAATCGGCGCGTGTGGTCTTGAAGCGCATGCTGGAAGTACACGAACTCGACGTCGCAACTGCTGAATCTGCCGAATCCGCGCTTCTCTATCTGAACGATCATCGCCCCGATGTGATCTTCATGGATCACCTGATGCCGGGCATGGACGGCTTCGAAGCCGTTACGGCGATCAAGAACAATCCGGATACGGCGACCATCCCGATCATGATGTACACGTCGCAGCAGGGCGAAGTATATGTCGGGCAGGCGCGTGCGCTCGGGGCAGTCGGGGTACTGCCGAAGGCGGTGCAACCCGTGGAGGTTTCGAAGGTCCTCGAATCCCTGCGTGTGATCGGCCAGCGGGTCGACAAGGAGAGGCAAGCGGCCGAAGCCGGCAAGAAGTTGGCCGCGGGGGAATTTCCGGAACTGGAACGTTTCGACCACGATCTGCGCGAACTGATTCAGGATCTGTTCGATCAGCAGCGCGCGGTCATCCGTCGCGACCTGCTCGACAGTTACGAAGCCATCGCATTGCGCGTTGCGGACGAGATCAGGATACCGGACGCCGAACAGCAGCCCGAGTCACGCGAATCGGCGCACGGCGCTGTACCTGTGCGATTGCAGATCGTTATCGCCGTCATGGCAGTCGTCATCACCGTATTCGCCTGGCTTTACTGGCAGCGCGAACAGAGCTGGCAACAAGCGCGCGCGCAGAATGCGACCCTCATGGCCGCGCTCGAACAACAGCAATCCATCAAGGTCGACGGCGCGCTGGAAATCGAGCGCCGTCTGAGCAATTACCAACAGACGATGGGATCCACATTCCAGACGGCGCTGGACGCCGTCTCCTGGGCGGTCAATCGTTCGGCCCGTTATGCATTCGACGAGTTTCCTTTGGGCGAGAGCAGGCTTCTGCTGTTCGAAGGCCTGACCAAGCACCTGCTCGGCATGGGATTCTCGGGGCAGGTCGTCGTCGAGACCCATGTCGGCAATTTTTGCATGGTCGGCGGCGGCGCGGACGGCTTCAGGCTTGCACCGGGCCAATTGAGCGCGGCGGACTGTGACAAGTTGGGTTACGAGAGCAGCGAAGCGATCGATCTCGGACTGCGGCAATCCGTGTCGTTCGCGAATTTCGTGAATATGACCGAAGAGCAGACCGCCGGGCAGATCCGCTACGTCATCGTCTCGCGCGGTAACCAAGAACCCCTGATCGAATATCCGACGACATCCACCGGTGTATCCGCCGGCATATGGAACGATATTGCCCGCGCCAACAACAGGGTCGAGATCACGTTGTTGCCGGAGGGATTCTAGGGAGCTGCGAAAGCTCGGGCGATCGGTGCTGCCGCGCTTACCTTGATCCTTCTCTTTCTCGTTTTTCCACGAATTCGACCGGCTCGCTGCGGCCTGTCGTCCGCATGATCCCCTCGACGATCGCTCCCTCTGCCACGGCGATCGCTTCGCCCGTGACCGTGCCGGTAATTTTCGCCGAATTGGCGATTTCGACGCGACCTCTCGATTCGATGTCGCCCTCGACGGTTCCCGCGACCACCACGGAACGTGCCTTGAGCGTTCCTTTCCAGACGCCGTTCCTCAGGATCGAGACGGACCCGTTCAGGTCGCAATCCCCTTCGATCTCGCCACCGATCATGAAATCGCCGTTGCCCGACAAGACGCCGGTGATTTTGCAGCCTTCGTTGATCAACGTTGCCGGCCCGCTGGACCGGTCGAGAAATCGCCGCTTCTTTGGCTCACTCATGAAATCGGGCTCCCCCGGGAATGGACTACGAACACGGATTGCGCCCGATGATAGTCCGATCGCTGCCGGCGGATTGTGACTCGGTTGGCAGTAAGCTCAATAATGCAGTCGCCGGGGCTCGCCCGATCTTATGCCGCGACCGGTCACCCGTTCCGGTTATTCCCGTTTCTCGAGATATCCGTAGCCCAGGGTTTCGACATCGGTCAGTATGCCGTCTTCGAACGTCAGCCTGCGCATCAGTTTGCTCGGGCCGAAATTGTAAATGAACTCGGTGACGAAGACGTGCTGCAGAAAGTTACCGGGGCCGAATCGGACCGCGTGGATATCCCTGCGCGATCTTTGCAATTCGAAGAGACTGAACGATCTGACGATAAAACCGCGTTCGCGAATCGCGGTCGGCTCACCACAGTGTTCCTGGACCTCGATGTCCAGCATGCCCTCACGCACGAGCTTACCCTCGCAGCGCAGCGCATGCGCCGGAGCGCTCGCGAGCAGCAGCCCGGACAGCAGCGCGGGAATGAACAGATGTTTGCTTGCCAGTTTCATTGGTAGCACCCGTATGTCGAATTCTAGCTCATTTTGCTGAATGCCGGCTGAAGTCGCCGCAAGCCCTTGTACGCGGGTATCGAACGGGGCCGCAGCCCGGCTGCCGCGTGCCCTGCCTGCGCGTTGGCAGCTATTACGGCCGTCTGTATAGTCCGATGCTGGCCAGGCCTGCAATAAGATTGAACGGACGCGGGCTGGCGCAATCGGAACCGTCTGGGTATGCCGGAGACACTCCCGCTTGACGACACTTTTCCAACAGCGCATCAACCGACTGGTTCATTCCAGTCCGGCCGACGCACTGCGGGGCGGGCTAAAGGGTGTCGAAAAAGAATCGCTGCGCGTGCGCGCCGACGGCATGCTGGCCGACACGCCTCATCCCCCTGCGCTCGGTTCGGCACTGGCGAACCGGTACATCACGACCGACTTTTCGGAGGCGTTGCTGGAGTTTGTCACGCCGGCATTCGCCAATACCTGGGAAGCACTGCGATTCCTTTGTGACATCCACCAGTTTACCTATGCGCGGCTGGAGGACGAGTTGCTCTGGGCAACGAGCATGCCTTGTCGGATTCCTGCTGAATCGGAAATACCGCTGGCGCAATACGGCACTTCGAATGTCGGCCGTATGAAGATGATTTACCGGCGAGGTCTCGGGTTCAGGTATGGCCGCGTCATGCAGACGATTGCAGGCATCCATTTCAATTATTCGCTGCCGGAAGCATTCTGGCCGCTCTATCTGGATCTCGAAAGGACAACGAACGATCTGCAACCCTTTCGCTCCGCGTCCTACCTCGGGCTGATACGAAACTTTCGCCGCATCGGCTGGCTGGTGCTCTACCTGTTCGGCGC
>JBOHZD010000037.1:0-5176 GCA_050738315.1 Woeseiaceae bacterium | reverse complement strand
TGGTGCACAACAGTGGTCTGCCCGAAGGCGGCGGCGACCTGATGCTGTGGCCGGAGCCGAACCTCTACACGCGCGCCGACATCATTGCAGGCCTTGCTTACCTGAAACCCGCGTACAGCTTTCGCTCCGGCTATGCGTACGACAACCTGCTTTATGTCGTCGCCGGTGAAGTGGCGGCAGCCGTTGGCGGCGCACCTTACGAGGAGCTCGTACGGCGCGAAGTGTTCGACCCGCTGGAACTCGGTTGCCGCGTCGGAAAATGGCACCGCGACGCGGTCCACAACGTCGCCCAGCCCCACATGCGCATCGATGGCCGCAACGTCGCTGTCCGTACCGATCAGGAAGTGGTACCGGCCATTACTTCGGCGGCGGCCGGCGGCATACGCTGCAGCCTGGATGCCATGATGCTGTGGGCGCGCAACTGGCTCACGCCGAGTGCACAGCAACTTGGTTGGCTGTCAGAGGAGCAGCGGGATGCAATGTGGAAGCCGCGCACGCCGATGCCCATCTCGGATCGGCGTCGCGCCTGGAACGACACGCACTACTACGCTTATGCGTTCGGCTTCCGGGTCGCCGACGTCGAAGGTGTCTGGACCGTGTCGCATACCGGCACGCTGATGGGCATGTATTCGGCGATGACCCTGCTGCCGGATCAACAGAGTGGGTTCGTGCTGCTGACCAACGGCGAGGCGGGCGAGGCGCGCACCGTGCTGAGCGAAGTTTTGTTGCAGCACTTGACTGCGCCCGGGCAGTCGAGAACCGTGGATTGGTACGCCGACGCACTGGCACGCGAGTCGGCGTCTCCCGAACAAAGCCGCGCGCCGGATACCTCGTCGCGACGCCCGCCGGACGCCCTGCGGCTGCAGACAGGCGTCTGGCGCGACCCCTGGTTCGGCGACGTCTCGATCTGCAGAGCGTCGCGAACGGTGCGCTTCCGCGCGGCGAAGTCGCCGCTGTTGACGGGTACCGTGATGCAGGTCGGCGAACGCTACCTCGTCGACTGGGATGACCCCACGGTCGATGTGGAAGCATGGCTGGACTTTTCGCCGCCGGTCAACAACCGCGGCAGTCCGGAGCGGCTGACGATGGCGAAGGTCGATCCACAGGGCGACTTCAGTTTCGACTACGAAGATCTTGCGTTTACCCGGGAGCGGGCCTGTGAATGAGCTTGCAAGGAGCGTCCGCTTGCCGGCCCTGGCCGCCTGTATGTTCCTGGTCACCGCGGCCTGTGCTGCCGAACCTCGATTGTCCCCGGCAACAACAGCCGGGGAGGCGGGCCTGGTCGACATTGAAACGCGGGTTCCGGATATCACGCTGGACATGCGCTACGCCGGCCGCCACAACTTCGTCGGCCGGCGCATCGACGGCTATCTTGCGCCGCGTTGTTACCTGCTCGAGCCGGCGGCAGCCGCGTTGCAGCGAGTAGAACTCGCGCTCCGCGAACAGCATCTGCGGCTCAAGCTGTTCGATTGCTATCGCCCGGCGCGCGCGGTGCGGGACTTCGTCGAATGGGCGGGCGATCCGGGCGATCAGCACACCAAGCCGGAATACTATCCGAATGTCGACAAACGTGATCTGCTTGGCGTCTACATCGCGCCGGTATCCGGCCACAGCCGCGGCGCGACGGTCGACCTGACGCTGCTGCAGTGCCGGGATGACGACACGCACTGCCGGGCGCTCGATATGGGCACGCATTTCGATTTTTTCGATGCCCGCGCGCATACCGAATCGGCCGGTGTCACGGCGGAGCAACAGAGGAACCGCGAGCGCCTGCTCGACGCGATGACACGCCAAGGCTTCCGCAATTACGAACTGGAATGGTGGCATTACACGCTGACGCCGGAACCGTCGCCGGACACGATTTTTGACGTGCCGGTCACCACCGGCACGAGGATTTCCGACATCGATTCGATCATGCAGAATTACCAGGGAGACGTGCCCGGCGCTTCGGTGCTGGTGGTGCGTGACGGCAAGGCAGTGGTCCGGCGCGCATACGGCCTCGCAAACCTGGAGCAACGAACCGCCGCGACGCCAGCCACCAATTACCGGCTGGCGTCGGTGACGAAACAGTTCACTGCCGCAGCCACGCTGCTGTTGATCGAGGATGGCCGTCTCTCCCTTGACCATCCCGTGCGTAAATGGCTGCCCTCGCTGCCGGCTTCAGACGACGCGATCACGATACGACACCTGCTCACGCACATGAGCGGCCTGATCGACTACGAAGAGATCATGCCCGCCGATCTCGAGACCCAGCTCCGCGATGCCGACGTACTGGCTTTGCTGGAACAGGAACAGGACCTGTATTTCGAGCCGGGCACGGCGTACCGCTACAGCAACGGGGGATACGCACTGCTGGCGCTGGTCGTCGAACGCGTGTCCGGCAAGAGTTTCCAGTCGTTTCTACGGGAACGCATCTTCGAACCGCTCGGCATGAAGAACACGCTGGCATATGTCGCCGAAGGACCGCCGGTCGCCAATCGCGCTTACGGCTACAGCCGGGCGGACGACCGTTGGCTGCGCACCGACCAGAGCCCGACCAGCGCGGTGCTCGGCGACGGCGGCATTTATTCGTCAATCGACGACCTGGCGAAGTGGGACGCCGCGTTGTACGACGATCGCCTGCTCAGCGCCGAATCGCGCGGGCTTGCTTTCACGCCATGGACCGGAACCGACGAGGCAGACGTCGCCTACGGCTTCGGTTGGCGCATCACCGGCGAGACGCTCTGGCACTCGGGCGAGACGATCGGCTTCCGCAATGTCATCGTGCGCTGGCCGCAGCGGCGGATAACCGTGATTATCTTGAGCAATCGCAACGAGCCGGAGCCATACCGCATGGCTTTGACCATCGCCGACCGTTTCCTGTCGCCGTAGGCGCGCGCGATTGTTAGCGCGCCACTGGGCCCGGCTTCAGCAGGCCCCAGGCAACCGGGATCACGGAGACCACGATGATAATGATCGTGACGACGCCGAAGTTGTTCTTCACGATCGGTACGTTGCCGAACAGGTAACCGCCCCAGACGAACGCCGTGACCCACAGGAAGCCGCCGGCAAAGTTGTAAGTGGCAAAGCGCCGGGGGAGCATGCAGCCGACACCGGCGACGAAGGGCGCGAACGTGCGGATGATCGGGATGAAGCGCGACAGGATGATGGTCTTGCCGCCATGCTTTTCGTAGAACGCCTGGGTCCTCAGCAGGTAATCCTGCTTCAGCCAGCGGATGCCGCCGCTGAACGCGCGCGGGCCGATCGCGCGACCGATCCGGAAATTCGTTTCGTTGCCCAGAATTGCCGCGGCCATGAGCAGTATCCAGATCAAGGTGGCGTCGAGCGTGCCGGTCTGATCGACCGCCGCCAGCGCGCCCACCGCGAACAGCAACGAATCCCCGGGCAGGAAGGGCGTCACGACCAGGCCGGTTTCGCAGAAGATGATGGCGAACAGGATCGCGTACACCCAGATGTGATAGACGGCAACAAGCTCGGTCAAGTGCCGGTCGAGATGCAGAATGAAATCGATGAGTGAGGTGATCAGGTCCATGCGCGCGCCAGGTCCAGGGGTCCCGCGGAACTATAGGGACGATCCACCGCGGCATCAATCGAATTCCGGTAAGGTCGCCGGTTGTGTGGGAACCCGCCATGCGGGCGACCGGGATTCACCTGAGCGTTCCGGATCCACTGCAATCCTTGCGGCGCCGTTGGTGTTTTTATTCGATCCGGTATCGGTCCGTCGATCGCGTCAGGTGATTTCCTCCCGGCCGCCCGCATGACGGGCTCCGCGGGGGCGATAATGTGATTACCAGCAGTCGTTCGCGTCGGTGTCCGCCCCCAGCGAGCCTTGCACGCCGGTGCTGGTCAGGCGCAATACGCCACAGGCCGCGTCGTTGGTCTGGTCGCCCTGCGGCGTTGCATCCAGGGTAAAGGCCGTCCCGTTCAGTACGGTCGCAGAGACGACGTAATGTCCCTCGGACGAAGTCTCCGGAAGGTCGCCGGCGATCTCGCAACCCGCGGCGGCGGTGTAACTGCTGAAGCGCGTGTAACAACGCTCGAGCTGCTGCGCTGTTTCCATCAGCATCGCCTTGCCGTCCGCGCGCTTCGTCTTCCTGACCTGGTTCTGGTAGGAAGGATATGCGATCGCTGCCAGGATGCCGACGACAACGACGACGATCATCAATTCGAGCAGCGTGATGCCGCGCATCCCTCTGCGGCGTCCGGCCAAACCTTTCGTCCTGTCCTTCATGTTTCTTTACCTCAATTGACGCCACGACTGACGGCCGATGTCGACCGAACCGCGCTCCGAGACCCGGATCAACTCGCCCGACGAGCCGCTCATGATCTTGACTTCATCCTGGTTCTCGCCGACGCCTGCGATGATCGCCGGTGTCTTGACGATGTTGATGTCGGGATTGATCGCCGACGGCGGAATCGTGATTGGGTCACCATTCTCGTCGTTGATCGTGATCCAGTCGTTCTCGTCGAACAGGCCGTCGTTATTCAGATCGAACACTGCATAATCGAGGCGTCCGCCGGTGAAGGTGTTCAGTTCCATTACCCAGCTCTTGCCGCCGAAGGCGCAAGGATCCGGATTCGGGATGAGCGTTGCGAAGATCACGCGGTCGCCACGCACGGTCGCGCGGGAGACGATCCGTTCGCCGGCCGCGCCGGGACCGCCCAGGCTCTGGTGCCAGACGAGATCCAGGAACCAGCCGTCGTCGGCCGGGTCCATTTCGTTCGCTGACAGCCCGCGCACCTGCATACCGCCCGCCGTCGCTTCAGCCAGGATCACCTGTTCGAGCAGGCCGCTGCGGCTCACAGGCACACCCTGGTCGATGACGCCGTAGAACGTATCGATATTGGGATCGTCAGGGACCACGTTGTCGTCGACCTGGTAGAAGGTGCCGGTTCCGAAGAACACTGTGTGCAGGCCTTTCTCGTTGAACGCGGATGCGAGCGGCGCCGTGATGGGCTGGCGTACGCCGTTCGCGTCCACCGCGACGAACAGCGGCAGCGGTGTCGAGCCGGACATCAGCCCTGTTGGCGGCTTCCATAGACTGGTGTTGCTGCCCGGGAGATCGATGCGCCACAGATTGCCTTCCGTGTCGCCGACGTAGATGCGGTCCGCAACGCGGTCGCTGTTCAGGTCGACCACGAGCGGCGGGCCCAGGTCGCCGCTGTCCGGAATCGT
>JBOHZD010000036.1:0-11242 GCA_050738315.1 Woeseiaceae bacterium | reverse complement strand
TCTCCCGCAGTCCCGCCGCCAGCCTTTCGGCATTCGCCTTGTTGGAGAAACTGCCGAGTTGCACCGCCCACATACCGGTGGCGGACTCCGGTTCCGTCACCGTTGCCGGTGCGTTCGCGGCACCCGCGGGGGGTTCGTGCGCCGGTTCTGACTCCGCTTTCGTTGCGGGTTTCGGCTCCGCTTTCGCCGGCGGTTTCGACTCGGCAAGCTGTGCAGGGCGTGTCTCCGTCGCCGCCGCCTCTTGGGTCGCCGGCACCTGAAGCGGCTTGTCCTCTCCGGATTGCGGGCCAGTCACAGGTGTATCCGACGGCTGTCTCGCGGAAGCAGGGACCGGTTGATCCCGATCCCGTTCGAGGACGATCGTCTGCCGCTTGCGCGACTGGCCGTTCTGGCCCGGCAGCGTCACGGGCTCGCTGACCATTTCCGCATCGGTCGAGGGTCCGTCGAGAAATACCGGCACCACCAGTACGGCGATGAGCACCAGCACCACCGCACCGATCACTCGCTCTTTCAGTCCCCGTTCCATCAGTTTACGCAACAATCGCGACCTCCGTGCGGCGCGAGTATATCGCAAGCGCCAGGCTGATAAACCTTTGCCCCGGCGCGGTCGCCCGCATGGCGGGCGACCGAAGTTTCATTCATCCCAAAACGATTCATGCCTGCAGCAGCTCGCCCTGCGTTTTCAACCACTGAAGCGCCGGCCCAACCGTATAAAACGACCCGGTGACCAGCACCAGCGCCGCGGCCGGCAGCTGCCGGTCGGCATACTGCAATGCCACCGCCGGCGACTCCATGATCAGGCATGGTTTGTCGCTCACGTTCGCAATCACCTGCGCAAGTTGACGCGGTTCGATCGCACGCGGATTCCCGGCCCTGACGGCGACCCAGCGATCGACTCGCGGCATGATGGCCTCGACGATCGCGGCAACATCCTTGTCCGCCAGCACACCGATCACCGCAATCACCGGGCCGGGATGCGCGAGTTCAGCCAAAGATGCGCCGAGCACGCTTGCCGAGTCGGCGTTGTGGGCAACGTCGAGCAGCCAGGTTCTGCCGGACTCGATCCGCTGGAAGCGGCCGGGAATGCTGAGCCGACGGAATGCCTCGTTGATCGTCTGCCGCGTCAGTATCTGTTCGAGCTGCAAGGCCTCGACCACGGCAAGTACGCCGGCCGCATTCCTCAATTGTGTCTTCCCGAACAGCGAGGGCGGCCGCAGGCCGTCGATACGAAGGCCGCGCCCTTGCCAGCCCCAGCCGTCGGCATCGCTCGTGAAGTCGAAATCGCGGCCCGCGAGGCGCAGGTCGGCACCGATTCTCTTGGCCTCCGCGACGATCGTCCGCGGCACCTCGGCCGAGCCGAAGATCATTGGCCGCCCGGCGCGCATGATGCCCGCTTTTTCCCTCGCGATCGTCTCGACATCGGGGCCGAGCCAGTCACAGTGATCGAGCGTTACGTTGGTAATGATGCCGGCGTCCGGTTCGACGGCATTGACGGCATCGAGGCGCCCGCCCATGCCGATTTCCAGCACCAGGGTGTCCGCTTGTTGGCGGTCGAAGGCCACGAGCGCCGCGAGCGTACCGAATTCGAAATACGTGAGCGGCACGCCCTGTCTCACGGACTCGACGGTTTCGAATGCGCTGATGATGTCTTCGTCGCTGACTGCGGCGCCGTCGACACGGATCCGCTCGTTGAAGTGAGTGACGTGCGGCGAGGTATAACAACCGACCCGCAGCCCGGACTGGCGGAACAGGGCCTCCAGCATGGCAGCAGAGGAGCCCTTGCCGTTGGTGCCGGCAACGTGCACGACACGCGCCGGCCTCGCCAGCTGCAACCGGGCTGACACCTCGAGGACGCGCTCGAGTCCCAGTTCGATTTCACGCGGCGACAGCGTCTCGAGCCAGGACAGCCAATCGTCGAGCGTACGCACCCGCCTCAGGCCGGCTCGACGGCCGGTTTCGGACGGTGATCGAACTTGGCCAGCAGATCGCCAATTTCTTCGCGCAGGCGGCGCCGGTCCACGATCATGTCGATGGCGCCGTGGTCCAGCAGGAATTCGCTACGCTGAAATCCCTCCGGAAGTTTCTGCCGGACCGTCTGTTCGATCACGCGCGGCCCGGCAAATCCGATCAAAGCCCGGGGTTCCGCGATGTTGACATCTCCCAGCATCGCGAGGCTTGCCGACACGCCGCCGGTGGTCGGGTCCGTGAGGACCGAAATATACGGGATGCGCAGATTGCCGAGCATGGCCAGCGCCGCGGAGGTCTTGGCCATCTGCAGCAACGAAAACAGTGCTTCCTGCATGCGCGCGCCGCCGCTCGCCGCAAAGGAAATCAGCGGAATCTTCTCGTCGGCGGCGTGTTGTGCCGCGCGCCGAAACCGTTCGCCGACCACCGACCCCATGGAACCGCCCATGAACGCGAACTCGAACGCACAGACCACCAGCGGATGACCGAACAGCGTGCCGCTCGCGACCACCAGGGCGTCTTTCTCGCCGGTCTTTTTCTGCGCCTGCGAAATCCGGTCGCGATATCTTTTGCTGTCACGAAATTTCAGCGGGTCGAGCGGTTCGAGGTTCGCCGCGAGTTCCTGCTGCGAATCGGCATCGAGGAAATAGTCGAGCCGGGTTCTTGCGCCGATGCGCAAGTGATGGTCGCATTTCGGGCAGACATTCAGGTTGCGCTCCAGTTCGGTGCGATACAACTGCGCGTCGCATTTCGGGCACTTGATCCATACGCCCTGCGGCACGGAGCGCGTACGCTTCTCCGTGCTGATGCGCGATGGCATTAATTTTTCGAACCAGCTCATGACATTGCATCATAAACGAAAAGGTGCAGGCGGGACACGCGGCAGCCCGAAGCTGTCGGGATAGGCAACGTCGATCAGGCTCAGGCCATGCGCCGGCGCCGTCATCCCGCCTTCCCGGCGGTCGCGGCTCGCGAGCGCCGCCGCCGCCCACCCAGGCGCTGCGTCGCCGCTGCCGATCGCCGTCAGCAACCCGACGAGATTGCGAACCATGTGCTGCAGAAACGCGTTGGCTGTGATCGTGATCGTCACCCAGTCGCCGTGTCGCTCGATCTCGATGGCCATGACGTTGCGCCGCGGCGTCGACGCCTGGCAACCCGCCGCGCGGAACGCGGAGAAATCGTGTTCGCCGAGCAGAGGTTCTGCAGCGAGCCGCATCGGCTCCAGATCGAGCGGGCGATGCAGCCACCAGGCGCGATGCCGATAGAGGGCCGAACGCGTCAGCCGGTTCAGGATCAGGTAGCGATAGGTGCGCGCGCGCGCCGAATAGCGCGCATGAAACTCGTCGCTGACGGCCGCGGCCCACAGCGCGTTGATGTCGGAGGGCAGATTGCTGTTGACACCGAGCACCCAGTTTCGCGCCGTGCGCACAGCACTGCTGTCGAAATGCACGACCTGCGCGCTCGCGTGCACGCCGGCGTCCGTGCGACCGGCACAGGCGGCATCGATTGGTTCGTCCGCGACTTTGGCCAGCGCGCGTTCGAGCAGCTCCTGCACGCCGGTGCCGCTCCGCTGCTTTTGCCAGCCGTTGTACGCCGTGCCGTCGTACTCGACGCCGAGTGCGATGCGCTGCATCGCGGGGCCCTCAATGCGTCAGGAAGGCAGCGAATCGATCAGCTTCTGCGCCTGCTGGCGTTGCCCTTCGTCGCCTTCGTCCAGGACTTCGTCCAGAATACTGCGCGCGCCTTCGGGATCCCCCATATCGACGTACGCTCGCGCGAGATCGAGCTTGGTACCGACCTCCGTCATCGTGCGCGCATCGTGCAGGTCGTCCTCGAAATCTTCGGATGCCAATGCCTGGGTCGGTGCGTCGTCCTCGGGCTCGCCCAGGTCGCCGAGGTCCAGGTCGACGAATTCACCGCGCTTGACGCGCGGTCGTTCGACGGTGGCATCGTCCCTCGGCTGGTCGACGGTGTCGCCATCGCTGAACCGCAACGCCGCGGTCAGGTCGTCGAGGTCGAGATCGACATCGGTGACACCCGTGAGCGCCGGCATTTCACCCGTCTCGTCCGAAGACGAATCGCGGCTGAAAGCGTCCTTCGGCAGTGCTTCGGTCTTCGCGAAATCGAACTCGGCGTCGACGTCCTGCGGTGACAGGGCGGCGGTCGCCTCGTACTCGTCCTCATCGTCGAACGAGGCCAGCAGGGTCTCGGCATCGTCATCGAAGGCCGGCGCGAGCAGGGTCTTGTCATTGTCGCTCAATACCTGGGTGAGACCGGTGGCGTCGAGCAGGCTCGAATCCAGGTCGAAATCCACGTCGGTGCGGATGTCATCGTCCAGGTCGTCCAATGCCGGATTCTTGCCGGTCGCTTCGTCGGCCGCCGGCATTTCGCCGGTTTCCGAGAGCGCGTCCAGGTCGAAACCTTCGTGGATGCCGGTGGTGACCGTCTCCATGTCGTCGTCGTCGAGGCCGACATTCCGGCCGGTCGCATCGAGGTCGTCGTTGGCTCCCAGCACGCCGCTTTCGGTGGTCTCATCGAGTTCGGCAAAATCGTCGTCATCGAGGTCACCCCTGAGCCCGGCGGCCGCGAGGTCGTCCAGGTCGAGGCCGAGATCGTCAAGGTCGATTTCCGCCGTGGCATCGCCCGCCCGCATCGCGTCGTCGCCGGCGTGCGCCAGCGTCGGCAATTCGGAGGTGCTCTCCACGTTGTCGAACGGCTGTTCGATGGTCCGCGCCTCGACGGTGCTGTCCGTCCCGGCCCGCGATTCGAGGGTCGGGCTTTCGACGGTGGGCTCATCGCCGTGGCGACCGGGCATCTCGCGCGTGGTCGACGCGCCCGTATCGAGCTCTTCGTCGAAGATAAAGTCGAGACCGCTGCGGTCAGCAGGGCCATCGTCGGCGGCCAGGTCGACCACCTCACTGACCTCTCCGTCCGGCCCGCCCGCGAAATCCATGTCGAGCGCGCCCGCTCCTCCCTCGTCATCCAGCGTCAGGTCGACCGCACGCGTGGCGCCGGCGGCACTCGCGCCCGCAAACAGCCGGTGATCGCCGGCGATCTGGCGGCCCATGATGACGATCTTGTCCCAGTCCGGAGTGGCTTCACCGCCCAACTGGTCGTGCAGCCGCCCGGCCGCGTCGACGAACGCGTCGCGGTTGCCCCAGACGAAGTAGATCTCGCACAGCTTGGCCATCAGGTCCTGCCGTTCCGGCTCGATGGCGAGCGCGCCGTTGATCAGATCGGCGGCCTGATCGTACAAGCCGTACGCCATGTGGAAGTCCGCTTCGGCCACGGGGTCGGACTGGTCGAGATTGATCGCGGTTTCGCTGCTGAACGTATCTTCCAGCGTCGGTTGCAGGCTGGTATCGGCCGCGGTCTCGAAATCGTCCAGGTCCAGGTCGACCGCGGCCAACGGTGCCGGCGCGGCGCGCCCCCGTGCGCGACGCTCCGGCGACGACTCCTGTTCGACGACGACGATCGAACGCTCGTCGTCGCGCGCCAGTGCACGCAGACGCTCCGTGGATGCGCGCGATTCGCTGTCGGCGTCGTCGTCACCGTCGAGCGCGTCCCAGACTCCGGTCGACTCTTCATCACCGCGGCCGGTGGCCCGTTTCGCCAGCCAGATGAGCAGCCCGATCACGACCAGCAGCACGATCCCCAGAATGCCCCAGAAGCCGGTCAGGGCGCTGATGGCGCGGTCGACCAGACCCGGTTCATCAGGCACCACCCGTGCCGGCCGTTCTGTTGTGGTCGCAGGCGGCTCGGCCTGTTCGCCGGGTGCTGTGTCGTCGTCCGCCGCGACTTCTTCTTCTGCGGTCTCGGTCGTGTCGTCGGCAAAAACCTGCTCCGTGTCTTCGCTCTCGTCCACGGTCTCGGCGCCCGGCGCGGGCTCCGTGGCCGGCGTCTCCGCGGCCGGCGGCTCCGCGGCTGCTTCGCCGCGAACGCGTGCCAGTTCTTCGCGCAATTGCGCCAGTTCGTCGTTGCGGACCTCGATCAGGGACTGCTGTTCCTCGACGGTGTCCTCGAGTTCGCGGATGCGCTGCTCGGCGGCTGCCACCGCGGCCGGATCGGGCTGCGTGCCGGCGCCGGCTGCCCCGCCGCGATAATCTTCCTGCTCACCGTCCGGCGGTACGAGCGTCAGCCGCGGTTCGGTGCGGCCGCTGCCGTCCACCAGTCCGTAGGCCGCATTCTGCTGCGCCACCTGGCTCGTCGCGTCGTTGCGGCTGATGTTGAAAATCTCGTCGGCGCCTGGAATGCGGAGCGTCGCGCCGGCCGTCAGGCGATTGATGTTGTCGGCAAATGCCTCTGGATTGGCCTCATAGATCGCCACCATCGTCTGGTTCATGGTCAGACGGCTGTCCGGCCGCATGCGCTCGGCAATGCCCCACAGCGTGTCGCCGCGCTGCACCTCGACCGTGCCGCCTTGCCTGGCATCGAACGGGGCGGTCGCGTCCGGCGCCTGGGTCGCGGGTTGCAGTTGCGGTTCCAGGGCGGCAGGGGACGGCCGCTCGATACGGCCGCTGTCGGCCGGTGCCGCCCGGCTCGGCGCGGTCACGGCTTCGCTCGACCCGGATGCGGGCGGCGGAGCGAAGGTCGGCGGGTCGAGCAGCACGGTGTATTCGCGCAGCAATCGCCCGCGCGGCCAGGTGGCCTCGACGAGAAACGTGACGAAGGGCTCGGTAATCGGTTCCTGTGAACTGACTCGGATGACATTGCCGTCCGCCCGGCCCGACGGCTCGACGGCAAAGGTCAGGCGCGTCAGGTACAACGGTCGATGCAGGCCGTAGCGTTCGAAGGTCTCGGCAGAGGCAAGCGATACTTTCAGACCGGCGAGGTCTTCAGCGGTCGCCGAGACCAGGCGGATCTCGGCGCGCAGGGGCTCGTTCAGCGCGGAATCGAGTTCAATATCTCCGAGGCCGAGCGCAAGGACCTCACCCGCAAGGAACAGTCCAAGCAACAGCCACAGACGAGCGAGTCTTAGCGACATAGTGATTTTCTCCAGCACCCCAAACGCCTTGTTGCCCCTACCCGGAAAGTTGATTTTGAGCCTGCGGACGCCCCATCGGGTTTGGTTGTGCACTATAGCTTATAAATAGTTTTTGGCCAATATTTCAGCTATTTGGACGCTATTTAGAGCAGCGCCCTTACGAATGTTGTCGGAAACGATCCACAGGTTGATGCCCAGAGGATGGCTGATGTCTTCCCGCACCCGGCCTACGAAAACCGCGTCGTTGCCGGAACCGTCGGTGACGGCTGTCGGGTACTGTCCGCTTCTTCGACCATCGAGCAGTTCAACCCCCGGCGCATTCTCCATTAAAGCACACACTTCCGCGGCTGAAATCTTTTTTTCCGTTTCGATGTGCACTGCTTCCGAATGACCGTAGAACGCGGGAATTCTCACCGCGGTCGGGTTCACTGCGATGCGTTCGTCGCCCAGTATCTTCCGCGTTTCCCAGACCATCTTCATTTCTTCGCGCGTGTAGCCGTTGTCCTGAAACTCGTCGATGTGCGGCACGGCGTTGAAGGCGATCTGTTTTGCGTCACCTTCCAGGTCGAGCGGCCGGCCGTTCAGTAACGAGGTGGTCTGCCGCACCAGTTCCTCGACGGCGCTGCGCCCGGCCCCGGAAACCGCCTGGTAGGTCGCGACGTTGATCCGTTTGATGCCGACGGCGTCGTAAATGGGCTTCAACGCCACGACCATCTGGATGGTCGAGCAGTTCGGATTGGCGATGATGCCGCGATTCCTGTATTTCGCGATCTCGTCGGGATTGACCTCGGGGACCACCAGCGGGATGTCGTCGTCGTAGCGGAACTTCGAGGTATTGTCGATCACGACGCAGCCGGCGGCCGCGGCTTGCGGTGCGTAGTCGCCGGAGACGTCGCTACCGGCCGAAAACAGCCCGATTCTCACCCGCGAAAAATCGAAGTCCGCCAGGTTCGAGACCTCGAGCGTGCGGTTGCCGAACGCGACTTCCCGGCCAGCGGAGCGCCCGCTTGCGAGCGCATGCACACTGGCCGCCGGAAACTTGCGTTCGGCCAGTATCTCGAGCATGGACTCCCCAACCACCCCGGTCGCTCCCACGACGGCGACGTCGAAACTCTGTGTCATGCGGGTCAACAGATCCTCTTTACGGCAATCACCGGCGATTATGCAGGAAAGTTGCAGCGAGAATTGAAGCGATTAGTCGACATTTCCGGAAATAACCGGCGTGTCGGAGTTCACATCCGCGTTTTGTCCGCGATGCCGCAGATAGTGGTCCATCAACACCAGCGCCACCATCGCTTCGGCAATGGGGGTGGCGCGTAGCCCGACGCAGGGGTCATGCCGGCCGCGGGTGACGATTTCCGACCGGCGACCTTTGCGATCGATGGTCTTGCCGGGAACCTTGATGCTCGAGGTCGGTTTGAGCGCGATGCTCGCGAGGATGTCCTGTCCGGACGAGATGCCGCCGAGCGTACCGCCTGCGTCGTTTTTGCTGAACCCGTCCGGGGTGATTTCATCCCGATGCTGGCTGCCCCGCTGGCTGACGGCGGCGAAACCGGCCCCCAGCTCCACGCCTTTGACGGCGTTGATGCTCATCAGGCCTTTCGCAAGATCGGCTTCCAGTTTGTCGAATACGGGTTCGCCCAGACCGGGCGGGACGTGGCTCGCGAGAATACTGATTTTCGCACCGATGGAGTCGCCCTGTGCACGCAGTTCATCCATGAAGGCTTCGAGTTCGCCGAGGCGTTCCGGATCGGCGCAGAAGAACGGATTCCGGTCGACGCAGCCGAGGTCCACCGCTTTCAGCTCGATCGGCCCCAGTTGCGCCAGGTAACCACGAATTTCGAGCCCCAGGCGCTCCCGCAGATACTTTCGGGCGATGGCGCCGGCAGCCACGCGCATCGTCGTTTCACGCGCCGACGAGCGGCCGCCGCCGCGGTAATCCCGGATGCCGTATTTCTGGTGGTAAGTGTAGTCGGCGTGTCCCGGCCGAAACTTGTCCTTGATGTCGCCGTAATCGTGCGAGCGCTGGTCGGTGTTTTCGATCAGGAGCCCGATCGGCGTCCCCGTGGTACGACCCTCGAACACGCCGGACAGGATAACGACCTGGTCGGCCTCCTGGCGCTGCGTCGTATGGCGCGACTTGCCGGGCCGCCGCCGCTCCAGATCCGCCTGGATGTCCGCTTCGCTGAGCGCCATGCCGGGCGGACAGCCATCGACGACGCAACCGAGGGCCCGCCCGTGGCTTTCGCCGAAGGTCGTGACTGTAAAAAGGTGTCCGAAGCTGTTACCTGACATTTCAGGGCCTCTTTTGCAGCGTCTCGAACCGGGAACGGTGTTGGCGCAGGTCTTCTCCGGTCAGGAGAAAAACGCCGTCGCCGCCGTGCTCGAACGTGAGCCAGACAAAAGGTACTTGTGGCAAACGCGCCGCCAGCGCCGGCCGGCTGTTGCCGGTCTCGACCACCAGGATGCCGTCGCCGGCCAGAAACGGCCCTGCATCATGCAGGATCGCCAGGATCGAATCCAGACCGTCGGTACCCGCCGCCAGGCCGAGCGCGGGCTCATGCCGGTATTCGGGCGGCAGCGCCTGCAGATCCGCGGCGTCGACGTAAGGCGGATTGCTGATGATGAGATCGTATTGCGGGGATGCTGCTTCCTGCTGCAGACGTTCGAAAAAGTCGGATTGCAGCAATCGCACGCGCGTCGCCACAGCGTGGCGCGTGACGTTGATGGCGGCAACCGCCAGTGCATCGGCAGAAACGTCGACGGCATCGATCTCCGCCTCGGGAAATGCTTTTGCCAGTGCAATGGCAATACAGCCGCTGCCCGTTCCGAGATCGATGGCGCGCCGCACCCGGTCCGGATCGAGCCACGGCCGAAAGCGCCGGCCGATGAGTTCGGCGAGCGGCGATCTCGGCACGAGCACTCTTTCATCGACATGGAATTCGAGGCCCGCAAACCACGCCCGCTGCACCAGGTACGCGACGGGCACGCGCTCGTCGATGCGCCGGTCGGCCAGCATTTCGAGCTTTGCCCGCTCGTGAGCCAGGAGCGCTCGCGCGTAATGGACCGCCGCTTCGTCGTGGCGCAAACCGAGGCCTTCGAAAACGAGGTAGGCCGCTTCGTCGATGGCGTTGTCGGTGCCGTGCCCGAAGCAGAGACCGGCCGCCTCGAAGCGTGCGGCGGTGTGCTCGATGAAATCCGCCACGGTGGGAGCGGAGGGTTGCGTGTTGGGGTCGTTCAAAGGCGTCCAGGTGTTGCGCAGTGTGGCAATCGGCAATGGTAACCGGAAATGCAGCCGGTCGAGCGGCATCGCGGATGCGACCGACCCGGCAGTTCCTTATCGGGTTAAAATGCGGCCCCATGCAAACGATCCGAATCATTCTCGCCGGCGTCTTACTGGCGCTCTTGCTCGCGGGCGGCGCGTGGTACCTGAGCGGCGGATCCGAACGCTCCGCACTGCCGCTCCATGCAACGTTGTTGCCCGAGGGCCGGCTGTTCCCCGAATTTTCGCTGACGGACGACCAGAACCGTCCGTTCACGCGCGATTCCCTGCGCGGTCACACCAGCCTGGTCTTCTTCGGTTTCACGCACTGCCCGGACATTTGCCCGGCCACGCTGCAGCAGCTGGCGAACGTCCGCCGCCGGCTTGCCGAGGCCGCGCCGTCCGCGGGGGATGCTTCCGCGACACCTTTGCCGGAGATCCTATTAATAAGTGTCGATCCCGAACGGGATACGCCTGAACAACTGGAACGCTACGTGGATTACTTCGGCGACGGCATTACCGGTGTCACCGGCGACATCGCCGACATCCGGGCGCTCACCGTTGCGCTCGGCATCTTCTTCGAAAAGAGCGGCGCCGGAGACCATTACACGGTCAACCACTCCACCGCGGTGCTGGTGGTCGACCGGAATGCTGAGCTGCAGGCGATTTTCAGCGGCCCGCACCAGGTCGATTCGTTCGTTCACGATCTGCCGCTCCTGATGGCGTCACAGTGACGCGATCAACAAGCTGCCACCCAGGGAGCCTGGCGCTCGCCGTCATGCTCGCGGGCTGCGGCGCCGACGAGGCAGTGCCGTTAACGGCCTCCGACGTCACCATTTTCGCGCCGCTGCCGGGTCAGCCTGCGACGGTCGCCTATCTTTCCCTGCGGAACGACAGCGACGACGCGGTCGTCGTCACGCTCGTGTCCAGCCCCGAATTCCAGGCGGTCGAGATGCACGCCACCGTGTTCGGCAACGGCATTGCGGAGATGCTGCCCGTCGATTCAATCTCCATCGCCGGGCAATCGGCGG
>JBOHZD010000035.1:0-9635 GCA_050738315.1 Woeseiaceae bacterium | reverse complement strand
GTGGTCGAGTGAGAGACGTGCAAGCTATTGACGTTTAAGGGACTTACTGGTCGGGGTGAGAGGATTTGAACCTCCGGCCCCTGCCTCCCGAAGGCGCACGGGTGCGGGTCAGAGGCCGGGAATCGCTGTTTCCGGCAGTTCGTCAGCCGCAGTGTGCGGCTCCAGGAAATTGATGATTCTTGCCGGCGCGTAGTATTGCGGCCGCCACGGCGTGCCGCCGTGGATGAAGCCGACATGACCGCCGTTTTTGCTTACTTCGAGCGTGACGAAATCGGACAGGCAGGACTCGTCCGGAATGACGTCCGGCGACATGAACGGGTCGTCCAGTGCGTTCAGAATAAGAGTCGGCCGGGCGATCGTGCCGAGGAAGCTGACGGAACTGCATCGATCGTAATAATCGTCCTTGTTGGCGAATCCATGCAACGGCGCGGTCACCGCGTCGTCGAATTCCGCGAACGTCGTAGCGCCCATGGCGCGATCCCAGTCGAAAGCCGCCGTATCCCGATTGAATTTCCTGCGGATCGCACGCTTCATGCGATTTATCAAATGTCTTTGATAAAACTTTGAAAACCCTTTAGATAGTGCCTCTGACGCTGCCCGAAGATTTAACGGCACGCTGATTGCGGCGGCCGCCACCAGGGGCGTGTCGTCGCCACTTTCACCCAGGTATTTGAGCAGCACGTTGCCGCCGAGCGAAAAGCCGGCGGCGAGCAGCGGCCCACTGTGTCCGTCCGTCCGCAGCTTGCGGAGAAAATAGCGGAGATCGTACGTTTCGCCCGCGTGATAGCGGCGCGGCAGGCGATTGCGGTAATCGCCGCAATCCCGGAAGTGCAGCACCGCGGCGCGCCAGCCGTGTTGCGACGCGGCGAACAACAACTGCCTGGCATAGGTTGATTGTGCTGAACTTTCGAGGCCGTGCAGCACGATCAGGAGCGGAGAGGTCTCCGAGGTGCGAGGCACGTCGGTGAGCCAGTCGACCACCGTCACGTCGCCGTCAGGCAATTCCAGCGCTTCGCGCACCAGCGGCGGTCGCGGAATCCCCGGAATCGGAATGGACGGGTAAATCGTCTGCAGATGGCGGTTTCGCAGCCAGCGGACCGGACGGAACTCGCTGTCACGAATCCGCTTTTCCCTTGTTTCTTGTTCACTCATGGAAAATGGGGGCAGGCTTCATTTTCCTTTGAGGATATTAGTGTAGCGCTCCGATTGACAGGGAAAATGGGGCACAAAAAAAGGCCCCCTGCTTGCGCAGGGGGCCCGCCGTGGAGCTTTCACTCCTTCAGGCATTTCGCAACAGGGGGCGGGGGAGCGTATCCCTGCTGCAACGCACAAAATAGGGTATCGGTTCCCTTCTGTCAAGTGTCGGGCGACAACAGGCAGAATCAGCCGGCTTTTTTGCGGTCCGCGGCCGGGTTACTGCGCTCCAGAACCGACCGCGTCCGCTGATCGCCCGGAGTCTTCTGTCGGGGCTCGTCCAGCTGGGTTTTCCAGCGATTGAAGTTCATTTGCGCAATATCGGCGACGGGTGTCAACGCATCGATTGCGGCCAACTGTTTTGTCTGACGCCGCACAGGCTGTTGCGGGTGAATGAGCAGTCGGAGACATTGCTCCAGATAGTTGGCGATAAAACCGGATACTGCATTGCCGTAGCACCGGATCACCTCGGACAGGAACTCCTGGCTCAGGACGGCCCCGCATTGCTGTTCCTGCTCGCTGATAACCTGCAGTAATACGCAGCGGGTAATGTCCTCGCCGCTTTTCTTGTCGATGACTGCAAACTCGACCTGGTTGCAGACGAGTCCGCGCACGTCAGCGAGCGTGATGTAGCGGCTTTCCTCAGTGTCATACAGGCGACGATTGGGATATTTCTTGATGACGCGGACTGTACTCATTCACTGTCCTTGCTGGTCAGACGCCAACGATAGCCCATTTTCGGTCGCAGCCAAAGCGCAGGGGATGCTTCTGCGGTTAGTGAGGCTTGCAATCGACCAGTTCTCGCGTGCCCAGGACCAGATCGACTTGACATTACAACTCGCCAGATCCGGCGGTACGGGTTGCCCGAGGGCCTTGAAGGCAGCAATCAGCGTCGGCCGCGGCTCATAGAGCGGTATCGCCCGCGCGCCGGTCGTCTTGCCGAGTTTCTGTCCGCGGGCGTTCAGAACCACCGGAATGTGCGCATAATCCGGGGTCGGGTATCCGAGCAGCCGTTGCACATGCACCTGGCGGGGCGTCGAATCGAGCAGGTCGATGCCCCGCACGACCTGCGTGATGCCCTGCTCGAAGTCGTCTACGACGACGGCGAGCTGATAAGCGATCAAGCCGTCCCGCCGCTGCACCACAAAATCGCCGGACTCGGCTTCCAGACTTTGCGATTGGCGGCCTTGCAGCAGGTCGTGGAAGACGACCGGCGTATTGTCGGTGCGTACGCGAATGGCAACCCTGGTTGCTTCCGTGCCTGCACGGCAGGTTCCGGGATAGATGGCCCCCAGGGGCCCGTGCCTCAATGCGGCAAGATCACGCCTGGAACAACCGCAACGGTAGGCATGTCCCGCGGCGAGCAGCGCGCCGATCGCCGCCAGGTGCCGGTCGAGGCTTCTGCTCTGGTATCGCACGGCACCGTCCCAGGCAAAGCCATACGCCTCCAGCGCGCGCAGAATGGCGGTGGCGGCTCCGGGCTGTTCGCGCGGCGGATCGATGTCCTCCATGCGCACAAACCACGCGCCGCCCATGGACTTCGCTTCCAGGTAACTCGCGATCGCGGCGAGCAACGATCCGAAATGCAGCGGCCCGGTAGGGGATGGCGCAAAGCGCCCGATGTATTCTCGAGTATCGCGCGCGGCCATGCGAAACCAGCGGCAGGACGGCGTCAGGCAAAGCCCGACGAAGGAGGGCAGTCTCTGCGGCAGAAACCGTCTCCGCCGCAGAGGCGGTTATCGATATCGGTCGTCGCGATCCCGAAACTGCCGCTCGGCCATTTCACGGCGTTCCTGGGCTTCCAGGCACAGCGTGGCGACGGGACGGGCCTCGAGGCGCTTGAGTCCGATCTCTTCGCCGGTTTCATCGCAATAGCCGTAGGTGCCGTCGTCGATTCTTTGCAGCGCCGAATCGATCTTCCGGAGAAGTTTTCGTTCACGATCGCGCGTGCGCAACTCGAGTCCGAACTCCGATTCCTGGGTCGCGCGATCGTTCGGGTCCGGAAAATTGGCCGCTTCATCCTGCATATGATGCACGGTCCGATCGACCTCGTTCATCAATTCGCGCTTCCACGCGGTCAGGATCTGCTGGAAGTGAGCCAGTTGTTTCGGGCTCATATACTCTTCGCCGCGCTTTGCTGCGTAGGGCTTGATACCGTGAATCGGACCCGACAACAGGTCCCGGCGAGGCCGCCTGATTGCTGCCGGTGTCTTGCCGTTCGTGTCCGGCGCTTTTCGACGGGCCGGCGGACTGGCAGCAGCCTTCTTCGTGGATGCCGCTGCCGGCTGCGCCGATTTCTTGCGGCTGGCGGGCTTCCTGGCGGTCGTTTTCTTCGCTTTGCTGGATTTCGATTTCTTTTTGCTCGCCGTCCGCCTGGCGGGCGCCTTTTTCCGGATCACTTTCTTCCCTGAAGATTTCTTTCCAGTCGACCGGCGCGCCGCCTTTTTAGGGGCTGCAGACCTTTTCTTCGCCACCTTTTTCCTTGACGACTTCTTACTGCTCACTTTGCGCTTCTTACCTGTGGTTTTTCTGCTGGCAGGCGGAGACTTGCGGGTCGCAGCCTTTTTCCTGCTGGCAGCAGCACGTTTTCGATGCTTGCTCGCGGCCTTTTTGGCGGGCATGTTCGACTCCTGCCGGTCCGAGAAAAACGCGGGATTATACATCGCCGGACCGAACATGGAAGCCCGGAAAAGGGGTTTTTCACGACTCTGGCCCGAATGTGCGGCTCAAAGTTCGCCGCCCGGAAAACGCGGTTTGAGTCGGATATCCGGTCACCGGATCGACCGCGCCGATGCACATTTCGGTTCATGTTGTCATGGAACGGCGACAATCGTTTTATGCAACGATTTGCATTACACTACCGCGATTTTACGGGCGAATGGCGTAAAAACACCTGATGCGATTAAGCAAGATCAAGCTTGCCGGCTTTAAATCCTTCGTAGATCCTACCGTCATCCCTTTTCCCAGCAACCTGGTCGGCGTCGTCGGCCCGAATGGCTGTGGCAAATCGAATGTCATCGATGCCGTTCGCTGGGTGATGGGCGAGAGTTCGGCCAGCCGGCTGCGCGGCGATTCTCTCACCGACGTCATTTTCAATGGATCGAGTTCCCGCAAGCCGGTGGGAACCGGCTCCGTGGAACTCCTGTTCGACAACGCAGAGACGACCCTCGAGGGGCAATACGCAAAATACGCCGAAATCTCGATTCGCAGGGAAGTTTCGCGCGATGGAATTTCCGGCTACTTCCTGAATGGCACACGCTGCCGCCGTAAGGACATTACCGGCGTTTTTCTCGGCACCGGGCTCGGGCCGCGGAGTTATTCGATTATCGAACAAGGCATGATCTCGCGGCTGATCGAGGCGAAGCCGGACGAGATGCGGGTATTTCTGGAGGAAGCCGCCGGCATTTCCAAATACAAGGAGCGCCGCCGGGAAACGTCGAATCGCATCCAGCACACCCGGGAAAACCTCGATCGGCTGAGAGACCTGCTCGAGGAGGTCGAAAAACAAATCAAGCACCTGGATCGCCAGGCCAGGACTGCCGAACGCTACGGCCGGCTGAAAACAGATGAACGTCGCACGGTGGCGGAATTGCTGGCTTTGCGCTTGCGGCAACTCGACGTACGGGCACGAGAGGCCGACGCAATACTCACCGAACGCGAGACGGCGCTGCAGGCAGTCATCGCCGAACAGCGCAAGATCGAAGCGGACATCGAGCGGACCCGGGTCGCACAGAGTGAACGTGCGGACGATTTCAACGCGGTGCAAGCGCGCTACTACCGCGCAGGGTCGGAGATTGCCCGCCTGGAGCAGGCGATCGAGCACGCGCATGAACTTCGGGAGCGCCAGCGGAAGGATCTCGAACAGGCGGTATCGGGCGCGAAGGAGATCGCTGCACATATAAATAAGGATAGAAGCGAGATCGAGCAGCTCGAGCTGTCGCTGAACGAGCTCGTGCCGGGTCTGGAACGCGCAAAGGACAGCGAGCGGCTCTCCCAGGAATCACTGGAGCGCGCGGAAGCTGCATTGGCGGACTGGCAGCGACGGTGGGACGACTACACCCTGAAGTCCAATGACGCCCAGCAGATCAAGAACGTGGAGGAGACCCGAGCCGAACAACTGGAATCGAGGATCAAGAGCCTGACCGATCGACGCCGGAAACTCGAAGAAACCGCGAGCACGGCAAGTCCTCATGAACTGAAGGCTCGGTTCGCCAAGCTCGTCGACCAGGAACTTCGTAAGCGTCAGGCGCGCGATGAGTTCGAGCGGGCGCTCGCCGACATCGCCGACAACATTCGCAAGCTGCGGGAACAGGATCAAAGGCTGACGAAGCTGGTCGACGAGCGTCGCGCAACGCTGCAGGCCGCGGAGTCGAAATATGCGTCGCTGGATGCGGTGCAGAAGGCGGCGCTTGGGCAAAGCGACGAGGGCATTCAAAGCTGGCTCGAGATGTCCAGTCTGCAGAACAATTCCCGGGTCGTCCAGACGCTGGACGTCGAGGAAGGATGGGCACGCGCCGTCGAAACGGTACTTGGCCAGTATCTGCAGGCTGTTTGTGTGACCGATATCGGTGCGGCGACGTCCAATTTGGCCAGGCTGCGCAGCGGCAATCTGACGTTGCTGGCGAGCGAAATGGACGAGCACCGCCCTGACTACGACCAGGCGACACTCCTGGGCAAGGTCGGCAACGCTCCCGGCGCCATTGCGCGCATGCTGAGTGAGGTCAGAATCGCGGAATCGCTGGACGCCGCATTGAGCATGCGTGAGCGGCTGCAACCGTCCGAGTCGGTCATTACGGCGGACGGGATCTGGCTCGGCCGTTCGTGGCTGCGCGTGTCCCGCGACAAGGATCCGAAGGCCGGCGTACTCCGGCGCGAGCACGACATGCGGCGGCTGAAGGGCGAGATACGTGAATTGGACGCGCGCTCCGAAAGCGCACAGAAACTGATGCTGGATGGGCGCGCACGGCTGAACCAGCTCGAGGAGCGGCGCGAGACCCTGCAACAGGATGCGGGGGCGCTGCTCGCGGAGTACGCGGAAACAAAGGCCGACCTGGATTCGTCCCGTTTCCGCATGGATCAGGCACAGGCACGCGAAGCGGCGATCGCGGAAGAAAGTAACGAAATTGAAAGAGAGCAGTTCGCTGCCGAGGAACAGATCAAGGGGTCGCGGAATGAATTTTCGCGTGCGATCGATGCGCTGGCGGAACTCGACGTACAACGTGCAAGTCTGGAGCGGCAGCGCGAGGAACTTCGCGCAGAACTGCAACGCGTCCGGCAACAGGCAGAGCAGGATCGCCAGGCGGCACATGATATCGCCATTCAGTTCGAGACCCGTCGATCCAGCAAGGATTCGGCCGCGCAAAGCCTCGAGCGCATGCAGTCGCAACTAAAGCACTTCGGCAGTCGCGAACAGGAGATCCAGGGCCAGCTCGAGCAAAGCGAAGCGCCATTGGCGGCCAACAAGGAAAAGCTGGAGCAGCAGCTCGCTGTCAGGCTCGAGGTCGAAACCGAACTGAACGCGGCAAGACGCCAGGTGGAACAGCTCGAAAACGAATTGCGAGAGCTGGACCAGAACCGCATGCAGGCAGATCGTCGTGTCGAGGATGCCCGCGGCGCAGTGGGTGAAGCCAGGATGGCGATGCAGGAAATACGGGTTCGCCGCGAGGGCCTGGCCGAGCAGTTCGGGCAGACGGATTTCGAGCTGGACACCGTGTTGCAAACGCTCGACCAGAGCGCCGATATCGCTGGCTGGGAAGAGAAGCTCGAGAAGGTTCGTGCTCGTATCGACCGGCTCGGACCGATCAATCTTGCCGCAATCGATGAATTCAAAGAACAGTCAGAGCGCAAGGAATATCTCGACTCACAGTTGACGGATCTGACCGATGCCCTGGCCACCCTCGAGGGGGCCATTCGAAAAATCGATCGCGAAACCAGAACCCGGTTTCGTGAAACGTTCACGAATGTCGATGCGGGGTTCAAGCGCCTGTTCCCGAAGTTGTTCGGCGGCGGCCACGCTTATCTCGAATTGACCGGAGACGATTTGCTGGCGGCAGGCGTGACCGTCATGGCGCGTCCACCCGGCAAGAGGAACAGCACTATTCATCTGCTGTCGGGCGGCGAGAAAGCACTCACGGCAGTGGCGCTGGTATTCGCGATTTTCGAGCTGAATCCCGCACCTTTCTGTCTTCTGGACGAGGTGGATGCGCCTCTGGACGACGCAAATGTCGCCCGCTTCTGCGACATCGTGAAGGAGATGTCGGACAGGGTGCAGTTCGTATTCATTACCCATAACAAGGTGACGATGGAATTGGCACGCCAGTTGACGGGTGTGACCATGCAGGAACCCGGTGTGTCCCGGCTCGTTTCCGTGGATCTGGACGAAGCGGTTAAAATGGCGGCGAGTTGAT
Source organism: Woeseiaceae bacterium (assembly GCA_050738315.1). Lineage (GTDB taxonomy): Bacteria > Pseudomonadota > Gammaproteobacteria > Steroidobacterales > Woeseiaceae > IDS-8. The sequence continues at coordinate 2,034 of JBOHZD010000035.1, read as the reverse complement.
TTTGAAGACACCAGAGAATTCCTATGGACGGTCTGCGATGGTTGCTGTTGTTGTTCGGACTGCTGGTGATCGCCGGAGTCTACTTCTATAGCCGCCGCGAGCGTGACAGGTCAGAGCCCCCGGCAGGGACGCCCGCGCGGATAGAACCTTCGCTGGACGAGAGCCAGCCGGCCCCGGAGTCAGACGATCTCCCGAAAGAAAGCGAACTCGACACTGAGGAGGCGATTGACGACGACGACAGCGACGACGGCGACGAGGACACCCCGCCGCGCAAGGAAAAAATCGTCACCCTGCGGCTGGTCGCTCGACATCAAGGTGCATTTCCCGGCGATGAACTGGTGTTCAGCCTGCGCGGTATCGGCATGCAACATGGAAAGTTCGGCATTTTTCATCGCTATGAAGGTGCTGATGAAGAGAAGGTGATTTTCAGCGCCGCGAGCCTGGTGGAGCCGGGCAGCTTCGATCTCGCAAACATCAAGTCTCAACAGATTCCTGGTATCAGCCTGTTTATGGTGTTACCGGGTCCGATGGATGGGGCGCAGGGCTATGACCTGATGGTCGCCGCAGGTCGCGCCCTTGCAAAATCGCTCAATGCCGAACTGCTGGATGAATCCGGCAGCACATTCAGTATTCAGCGTGAACGCTACCTGCGCGAAGAAATCATCCAGTATCAGCACGGAATCAAGGTGGCGTGATGTCCGGCCTGTGCTGACATGACCGCCTCGGTCGCGATCAGGAAGAAGTTGGACACGCTGCGGCGCCAACTTCGTCATCATAACCATCAGTACCACGTCCTCGATGCGCCGGAGATTCCGGACGCGGAATATGACCGCTTGCTGCAGCAACTTCAGGCACTGGAGGCGAAGCACCCGGAGCTGATTACCGCAGATTCTCCGACACAGCGTGTCGGAGCGGAACCGCTCAAGGCATTTGGCACCGTGAAACACGAGATGCCGATGCTGTCCCTGGACAACGCTTTCAGCGAAGCGGCCGTGCGGGATTTTCACCGCCGGGTCACCGAGCGGCTGGAATTCGACCTGGATGCCAAGGTGGCTTACTCGGCGGAGCCCAAGCTTGACGGCGCTGCCGTAAGCCTGCTCTATGAAGGTGGCGTGCTGGTCCGGGCGGCAACTCGCGGCGACGGAACGACGGGTGAGGATATTACGCACAATGTCCGAACCATCGAAGCCGTACCGCTGCGACTGCTTGGAAAACGAATTCCGCGCCGGCTGGAAGTTCGGGGTGAAGTTTTCATGCCCCGCGCCGGTTTCAAGCGGTTCAATGAGCAAGCGTTGCAGAAGGGCGAGAAGACTTTCGTCAATCCACGCAACGCCGCTGCCGGCAGCCTGCGGCAATTGGACCCGCGTCTGACCGCTGCACGGCCGCTGGATATTTATCTGTATGCCGTCGGGCTCCATGAAGACGGGAAACTTCCGGACCGCCACAGTGCCGTACTTGATCGCCTTCAGGAGTTGGGGTTCAAGGTGTGTCCGGAAAGAGATGTAGTGGAAGGCATTGAGGGCTGTTTTGCCTATTACGAGAAGGTTGGACGGCTCCGGGATACCTTGAGTTACGACATTGACGGTGTCGTGTACAAGGTCGACCGCCTCGATTATCAGCGGGAACTCGGCTTCGTGTCCCGGGCTCCCCGCTGGGCAATCGCGCACAAGTTCCCCGCCCAGGAAGAGCTGACGACTGTGCGGGACGTCGAGTTTCAGGTCGGCCGCACCGGAGCAATCACGCCGGTTGCCCGACTGGAGCCGGTCTTCGTGGGCGGGGTGACCCTCAGCAATGCCACTTTGCACAATATGGATGAGCTGCATCGCAAGGATGTCAGGATCGGCGATACCGTGGTGGTGCGACGCGCCGGCGATGTGATCCCGGAGGTCGTGCAGGTCATCAAGGAGCGGCGCCCGAAGAAAACGAAGTCGGTCAAGATGCCGGAAAAGTGCCCTGTCTGCGGTTCCGCGGTGGTGCGAATCGAGGGCGAATCGGTGGCTCGCTGCACCGGTGGACTATTCTGCGCCGCACAGC
>JBOHZD010000034.1:0-1845 GCA_050738315.1 Woeseiaceae bacterium | reverse complement strand
TGCCGGCCGACGTTGCGGCACTGCTGGCGACGCGGCCGGATCCGACGGCTCCGTTCGGTTTCAGCAAGCGCATGCTCGAGTCCGGTCCGCGCATTTCCCGGAACAATTACGAGGTCGTGCAATTCCTCGCCGGCGCCACCGGCTCGCTGCCCATTGCCGAGGAATGGAACTGGGACGTGTACGGCTCCTGGGGCAACGTCGACCAGACCGAGATCCAGCAGGGCAACGTGTCGAGAAGCCTGTTCGAGACCCTGTCGCTCGCGGACGATCACGGCGCCTCCGTCTGCGGCTCGGCCATCAATCCGTTCGGCATCGACTCCGTTGCACCGGAATGCGTGGCCTTCTTTACCAGCGGCGCAACCAACAATACGACGGTGCGCCAGATGATCGGCGAGGCTTTCGTCACCGGCCCGTTGTTCGAAATGCCGGCGGGTGAGGTGCAGTCCGCGATAGGCGTCATGTACAAGCGGGACGAGGTTGCGTTCCTGCCCGATGCCTCTTTGACGGCACAGAGTCCCGATCCACTGTTCGGCAATATCCGGACGGATATCGTCGGCTTCAACGCGCAGGACGTGATCCGCGGCGAGACCAACTCGAAGGAAATCTACGTCGAGACCAATTTCCCGCTGCTCCGGGAGCTGCCGGCGATACAGTCGTTCGATGTGACGCTTGGCTATCGTTTTGCCGATCACTCGACCGCCGGCAACATGAGTTCGTACAAGGCCGAGGGCATCTGGGGATTCAACGACATGCTGACGGTGCGCGGCGGCTATCAGCGTGCAGTGCGGGCGCCGAACATCTCTGAGCTGTTCAGTCCGACAACGATCAACTTTCCGTCGGTGGGCCTCGGCGATCCCTGCTCCAACGACTTCGACGATCCGACGGGCAACGTGCTCGGCGCGCAGGACGATCCCGATGCACGAGCCTTGTGCGTTGCCCAGGGCATACCAGATGCGTTCGTCGACTCGTACGTATTCTCCAACTCGCAGTTCCAGGGGCTGGACGGCGGCAATCCGAACCTCACGGAAGAAACCGCGGATACCTACACGATCGGCCTGGTGTTCCAGCCGGGCGAAGGATTCCTGAAAGGATTCCAGGCCTCGGTCGATTACTACACGATCGAGATCGAGGATGCGATCGACTCGATCACCGCCGATGTGTTCGTCGAACGCTGCTTCGACCGCCGCTTCAACCCGACGCTCCAGAACGACAATTTCTACTGCGGCTTCTTCAGTCGCCTGCCCGGTACGAACACCATCACCGAGGCGGCGGAGATCGACACCAACATCGCGGCTTTCGAGATCGAAGGCGTCGATCTGCAGGTCGACTACACGGCGGACGCAGGGCCAGGCCAGGTGTACGCGAAGTGGGTATCGAGCTACCTGATGTCGTGGAAGGACGCGACCATCCAGGGCGAGGCGTTGACGGAGAACGCCGGCACCGCGAGCAGCGATTTCAATGCGTTGCCGGAATGGAAATGGACGATGAGCTTAGGGTACGCATGGCAGGGATTCGACGGTGACGTTCGCTGGCGGCATGTCGGCGAGATGAACGACCTGTCGTTTCCTGACTTCAAGCTCGATGCCGTCGAATACCTGGATCTGACCCTGGGTTATTCGTTCAGCAACCGCCTGGAAGGTCTGGGCCTGCGGGCAGGAGTCACCAACCTGACCGACGAGGATCCGGTTATCTATCCGTCGCAACAGCAGTCGAACACGGACCCGGCAACCTACGACGTCCTGGGCCGCCGCTACTTCGTCTCGGCGACGTACGCGTTCGAGTAGGACCCGGTCAGTGACTGCCTGAACGGCGGGTTTCGGCCCGCCGTTCTCTACAACGGGCGAC
>JBOHZD010000033.1:0-6751 GCA_050738315.1 Woeseiaceae bacterium | reverse complement strand
GCCGCCCGTCCGGATCAGCACGTCCGTAAAGCGACCGTTACGGGTGACAGGTTCACCGGCCGCGTCTTCGCCTGCCTTACTGTACAGATAATGGGCAACCGCCACATCGTCGTGCACGAGGATGGATAACGGGTACAACTCGTAGGTCAAACCCTTCCATTGCTTCGCGCTGAACTCCTGCCAGAGCCGGGTCGAAGCCCTGTTGCGCGGTGCTGGAGATTCATTCGGCCAACCGACGAAGTCCGGCGCCAGCAATTCCTCCGTCCAGTTTTCTTCTCCATGCTGTACTGCGGCCCATTGGCGTTCAACGACCGACCAGACCGCGACCTGATCGTCGGGAATGTCCTGGGCGTACGCTGCGCCGCAGAACAGGAATGCCGCCATGAGGATGGCAGGACACGGATTTTTGTTGTTTGTCATTGCCTCGCCCTTTATCGATGACCCGGAAGTCAAAAGTACGCGGAGTTTAGCCCGTTCAACGCGCGTTGACGATGCGCGCCGCGACGCTTTCGTTGCCGTAAATCGAGCGGAGTTCACGAAGGGTCAGATACGCCGGATGATGCATTTCCGTGATGACTGCATAATCGAACCCGCGACCGCTCTTCTCGACGCGGAACACGTATCGGTGCGTGGCGAGTTTCTGCGGCAGTTCAATCTGCATTCGCCGCAGAATGTCGGTGTCGCTGCCGGTCAAGGCAGTTTCGCCGAACCAGGAGTGCCGCTTGGTAATCGTCCAGCCCGCGGATTTGAACACGGTGCCGATCGATTGCCCGCTGACCACCCGTGCGTGCTCCGTTGCAAGCAAACGGTCGATCGGCTGCATGAACCGGACCGTTGCATAGGTGCGGCAGACCCGCTCGCCGTCGGTCAGGCTGTAAAGACTGGAGAGCCGCCGCGTCCTGTCACTGGCAATGATGTCGACACCATAACTGCCGAACTTCTGTTCGATGCGTTCACTGTTCAGCAGCGGCCGGCCATCGCCGCAGGCGGTCACGAACAGGAACGCGGCCAGGACGGCTTTGACAAAAACGAGGCGAGTTCGCGTGCTCGCCCGGGCGAAGTGTCGTCTGTAAGGCATCCGGAGCCACGGCAGTCTGCAACGCCGGCATGGTAACCGGATTTGGCTGCCGCAGGACAGGAAAAAATTATCTATATATATTAATAATTAATAAGATAATTGTTATGTTGTTTATCGTGAGCCCTGGACGCGTCGGTGTCGGTCGCGATCACGAAAGATGGAGCGTTTCCGTAGCCGGCCGGTCAGAGTGGCATCCCGCTTTACCGGGAATTTATATCAAAAAGTTGTAAGGAGACTGTCATGGGGGTATCTCGCGCGCGGCGGTTTGCGGTGCTCGTTGTGTTCCTGGCGTCGATGGCGGCGCATCCTGCAAAGACGGACTGGATCGAACAAAGCAATATACATGCGCGGCTGGTACTCGAGAGCGTTGCCAGGTTCAATCCGGAGTCGGCGGCCAGTCTCGGCGTCGACGGTTATGACGAAGAGGTCATCGATCTCGACGACAACCTGTACGAACGGCAGACACAGGATTCCGGGAAGCTGCTTGGGGAACTGAAAAAGCGGCTGCAGAAGGCCGAGGATTCCAGAGTCCGGCAGGATCTCGGTATCCTGGTCAAAGCGGTGGAAGACAATTTACGGACTGCGAGACTCACTCACGAGAATATGCTGCCTTACTACAACCTCGGCCAGCAGGTATTCGGCGGCATCCGGGCGCTGATTGACGAGCAGATACCGCGCGAACGTTATCCGGCCGCCGTCGTCCGCATTCGGCGTTATGCGGGGCTCGAAGAGGGTTATGTGCCGCTCACGGAACTCGCAATGGAACGCACGCGCGAGCGTTTCGATGTCGAGGGACTCGCCGGTCCCTACAAGGGCCAGGTGGAGCAGGATCTCGAGCGCAGTGAAACATTCATCACCGGTATCGAAGATCTGCTCGCCGGCACGGACCTCGCAGGCTGGCAGGAACCTTACGAGACCCTGGCCGCTCAGCTCCGGGATTACAACCAGTGGGTGCGGGATGAGATTCTGCCGCGGGCGAGGGACGATTACCGGCTGCCGGCGACGTTGTATGCGGACGCCCTGCGAAACTGGGGTGTCGATGCGTCTCCTGAAGAGCTGATCCAGCTCGCAACCCAGGGTTACATGGATATCCGCAACGAAATGATGGCGCTCGCTCCCCTGGTTGCGAAGGAACGAGCTTACGACAGCAGCGATTACCGCGACGTCATCAGGAATCTCAAGCGGGACGGTGCCATCGACGGTGACGTACTGCTCGACCGGTACCGGGAAGTCCTCACGGAACTCGAGCGTATTATCGTCGACGAAAACCTGGTCACCTTGCCCGAGCGTCCCGCGGGCATTCGTATCGCGACCGCCGCGGAAACCGCGGCGCAGCCCGCGGCCCATCTGGACGTGCCGCGTCTGATCGGTAACACGGGTGAATATCCGTCATTCGTCATTCCGCTCATCAAGCAAAACGAAAACGGTAGCTGGCAGCAAACCGACGACACCTACGAATCCGGCGCGTGGACGCTGACGGCGCATGAGGCGCGTCCCGGCCACGAATTGCAGTTCTCCAGCATGATCGAATCCGGCGTGTCGATCACGCGGGCGGTCTTTGCGTTCAACAGCGCGAACGTCGAAGGCTGGGGGCTGTATGCGGAAGCGATCGCCAAGCCGTATATGCCGCTCGATGCGCAGCTCATCAGTTTGCAGTACCGGCTCATGCGCGCTGCGCGGATGTTCCTCGACCCCATGCTCAACCTGGGCCGCATTACGCCGGAAGAGAGCAAGCGGCTGTTGATGGAAGACGTCGTCGTCGGTGAGGATTGGGCGCAGAACGAAATCGAACGTTACACCTATCGCATACCGGGTCAGGCAACGGCCTATTACTACGGCTACCTGAACCTGCAGGCGTTACGCACGCAGACCGAGCTGGTATTGCGGAACAAGTTCGACCAGAAGGCCTTTCACGACTTCCTGCTGGCGCAGGGCCTGTTGCCGCCCGCGATCCTGAAACAGGCGGTGATGGAGGAGTTCGTTCCCACGCAGAGGTAGGGGCGCGCGATTCGCAAGCCGGCCAGGCGTTATACTGGCATTTTGCCGTCCTGCGGAACGCCATGACCCCTGAACTCCTGTGCTATCGCTGTGGCGAGTCGCTCGAGTCACTGACATTGCCGTTGTCGCGCCGCGATGAATGCCCGCGGTGCTCGGTGCATTTGCACGTCTGCCGCATGTGCCGGTTTTTCGACCGCACCGTGCCGAAGCAGTGCCGCGAAGACGATGCGGAAGAAGTGCTCGACAAGGAGAAGGTCAATTTCTGCGAATGGTTCGTGCCGCAGCCGGACGCGTTCGATCCCGCGCGAGCGCAAAGGGAAGGGCGGGCGAAATCCGAACTGGCGGCGTTGTTCGGCGACGGTGATGTTCCGGAGTCCGCCGACGACGACCTGTTGCGCGATGCCGAGGACCTGTTTCGTTAAACCACCGTGAACGCTGAAGCGCTGGTCATTCTGTCGGGGGGGCAGGATTCGACAACTTGCCTTTATTGGGCGCTGGCTCGCTTCGGGTCGCAGTCCGTCGCGTCCCTCACCTTCGACTACGGGCAACGGCACCGAATCGAACTCGACAGTGCCCGGAACGTGGCCGCCTTCGCCGGCATACCGAATGTCGTGCTGCCGATCGATACCTTTGCCGTGCTCGGCGGCAACGCTCTGACGGACCCGGCCAGGGCAGTACCGGTTGCGGCAGAGCCGGGCGGCGGGTTGCCGGAGACTTTTGTGCCGGGTCGCAACCTCGTATTTCTCACGTTCGCGGCCGCATACGCATGGCCTCGCGGCATCACTCACCTGGTCACCGGGGTCGCGCAAACCGACTACAGCGGCTATCCGGATTGCCGTCGTGAAACGATCGACGCATTGGAGAAGACACTGTCGCTGGGCCTCGAGCGCGATATGCAGATACACACGCCGCTCATGGATCTATCGAAGAAACAGACGGTGCTGCTTGCGAAAGAACTGGGCGCGATCGATGCGCTTGCACTGACGCACAGCTGTTACCACGGACTGCGGCCGCCTTGCGGGGTGTGCGCGGCCTGCAGATTGCGCGCGAAGGGGTTTGCCGAAGCAGGCATTCCCGATCCACTGATGCCGTCATGACTTACTCGGTCAAGGAAATCTATTACACTCTGCAGGGCGAGGGCGCCCAGACCGGCCGCCCGGCGGTATTCCTGCGCTTCGCCGGTTGCAATCTCTGGTCCGGCCGCGAGCGGGACCGGGCACGCGCGGTTTGCAGGTTCTGCGACACGGATTTCGTCGGCACGGACGGTCCCGGCGGCGGCAAATTCGGCAGCGCAGAGGAATTGGCCGACGCGGTCCTGCGCCAATGGCCGGCCACCGCCGCCAGCGGGAAACCCTACGTCGTCTGCACCGGCGGCGAACCGTTGTTGCAACTCGATCGCGCCGCGATCGACGCATTGCACGAGAGCGGCTTTGAAATCGGCGTGGAAACCAACGGGACGGTTCCCGCCCCGCAAGGGCTGGACTGGATTTGTGTGAGTCCCAAGGCAGGAGCGCCCGTGGTGCAGCAGGCGGGCGATGAACTGAAGCTCGTTTATCCGCAAGTGGAGCCGGAAGCCCAGCCGGAAAGATTCACCGCAATGAAATTCACGCATTACTTCCTGCAGCCCCTGGACGATCCGCACAAAGACCGTCACACCCGCGCTGCCATCGACTATTGTCTGCGGCACCCGCAGTGGAAACTGAGCCTGCAAACGCACAAGATCACCGGTATCGCATAGTTCCGGGGGCGACTGCAGTTGGTCAATCACAGAGTCCTGCGGCTCGTTGTGGCGTTCGGCGTCGGCCTGGCGTTGTCGCTGTATGCATACCAGCGTGTCACGGATCCGCGGCCCGGGATGCAGCGTGCGGAAGAGGAAGCCGCCGTCCAGGCGGCGCGCGCCATCCTGCGGACCTATGTTGCGGCCCGGGATCTGCAGATCGTCGATCCGCTTGCACCGGACCGTAAAGTCGGCAAGGTCTACATCTACCCGTCGGACGTGGGCTGGGATGTGTCCGGTCATTATCGGCGGCATGCAGCGGACCCCTGGCATCCGTACCTGATGCAGCTCGATCCGAGGTCCGGCCTCGTCGGGTTGTCGGTGAAGGATGGGGATGTGCACCTGCAACGGAAGGCGGCTGAAGACCCGAAGTTCAGGGCGGTTCCGTAAGTTCAGTTGCCGTCGTTGCAGCCGGGGTCGCCCGCATGGCGGGCTCTTACAGGGGGAGTAGAAACGTTACGCGGTGATGCCTGCTTCTGTAGGAGATTCTATGGCGATGATCAAGCGGCGATCTCCATTTTTTTGAAGGATTGCTGTTTCTCGATCAGGGAAAAGGCGATGCGAGCAAGTTTTCTCGCCAGGCAGACTTTGGCGGCGATTTTGGACAGACCATTCTCGAGCTGTTTTGCAAGGTATCGGTCGAACGGTGCGTAGCTCTGAGCGGGTTTGGTGGCACAGTAGAGTAGCCGGCGCAGCTCCCCTTCGCCGCGTTTGGTGAGTTTTCGCTTGCCCTTGTATTTGCCGGATTCGCGCAGCCTGACGTCAAAGCCGATGAAGGCGACAAAGGCGTTGGCGCTGGCGAAGGCGCCGCGGTGGTAAGCGCTTACCAAAGCGGCGGCATTCAAAGGGCCGATGCCGGGAATGGAAAGGCAGCGTTGATAGTCCGCCCACCAGCCGAGCTCTCGAATGAGCACCTTGATCCGCTGGTCGAAGCGTTGCAGGAGTTGCTTGAGACTCGTGAAGAACGCTTTGGTGGAAACCGACACGTTCACCATGCTCTGCTGCATCTCTTTTCTGACCCCGACCACTTTGGCGCGTCGTTTCAGCAAGCTCCACAGCTCTTGCGACTTGCGGCATCGGGGCGGATGCAGGCGCAGCAGACTGCCTTCATGCGCCAGGTAGCGGGCCAGCAGCCAGGCATCCTTCGCGTCCGTTTTGTTACGGACGTTGACCGATTCCCGGTAATGCGACAGTTGGTACCCATTGACGAGGTACACCTCGTATCCCAGGGCCTGTGCCTCGTCGACCAGGGCCAGATGGTAGTCCGAGGTCGATTCGATCGCGATCCGCACCGGACCGGCTAATGCCTTGAGCCAGCTGCGGATCTCGGCGGCTTCATTCGAAAGGCTGACGAGTTCTTGCGTTTCCCAGTGGCAGATGTCCAGTTTGTCTTTGCTGACATCGGCACCGAGGGTGATTTCAGAGACGAGCTTTGCCACAATAACCTCCGCGGTTGAAGAGCCGTGATGCCGGGGGCTCACCGGACGCAAGCTTGTTGGAATCGGCTGTCGTGCAGCTAGATTCTTAATTGGCGTTCTATGGTGAGGGGAGGGGAGAAAATCTCCTACAGTCTGTACCGACAGGTCAGAAGCCCGTAAACGGTCCCTCCCTCCCCGGCGCCTTCCATCTTCCAGATTTCCGGCTTCAGGTACCATACAAGCCCGCCATGCGGGCGACCTCTTCACCTGCGCCGCAAAAACTCCCCCCGCCACAGAAACGCCGCAATCTGATCCGCCACCCGGGCGGACCAAACGAGCCCTGTATGCGTCAACTGCATCGACAGATGATCCCTGGCGCCCGGCAGTCGGGTCTCCGACACCGTGACGGTGCCGTCGTTGTCCTCGTCGAAGGTCGCCACCAACCTGCCGAAACCCATCCCGAGCGTCCCCGCAATGATC